>JAHFUU010000009.1:0-13698 GCA_023264915.1 Microthrixaceae bacterium
ACAACGTCGATGCTCACGCGCTCCTCGTCCGCATCGAGGACTCACCGAACGTTGGCTCCACTGCAAACCCAGCGCGACCCCCGGAGGACCGTTGAAGCTGACAACGAAAGCTCGCCGCGGTCCCGTCATGAAAGCGATCAGCTCATGAGCGAGACAGCCTCAGGCACGGACACGAAGCCCGTGGGAATCCTGCGAATCGCCAACTGCTCAGGCTTCTACGGTGACAGGCTGACAGCCGCTCGAGAGATGGTTGAGGGCGGCCCGATCGACGTGCTCACCGGTGACTGGCTGGCCGAGCTCACCATGTTGATCCTGGCCAAGGACCAGCTCCGCAATCCCGACGGTGGCTTCGCAAAGACGTTCATCCACCAGATGAACGACGTCCTAGACGTGTGCATTGGCAAAGGGATCAAGGTTGTCTCCAACGCTGGGGGACTGAACCCCGCCGGTTGTGCCGCGGCGTTGGAGAAGTTGGCACATGCCTCAGGGCTCGACTGCACGATTGCCTACGTCGAGGGAGACAACATCATCCACAGGTTGGGGGACCTCGACGCGCGCGGCATCACCCTCGAGAACCTCGACACTGGTGAGCGCCTAGAGGATCTGGGCGTCGAGCCGATCACGGCAAACGCATACCTCGGAGGATGGGGGATCACCGAAGCACTGCGCGAAGGCGCTGACATCGTGGTTACCTGGCGTGTGACCGACGCAGCTGTCATAGTCGGGCCGTCAGCGTGGCACTTCGGCTGGCAACGAGATGACTGGGACGAGATTGCCGGTGCTGTGGTCGCTGGGCATGTGATCGAGTGCGGCACCCAGTGCACGGGCGGCAACTACGCGTTCTTCGAAGAGGTACCCGGAATCGAGCACCTAGGCTTCCCGATCGCGGAGCTGTCCGCCGATGGGTCTGCGGTCATCACCAAACACCCCGGCACGGGAGGCCTGGTATCAGTTGGGACTGTCACGGCGCAGCTGCTCTATGAGATCCAGGGCGTCCTCTACGCAAACCCTGACGCTTGCGTCTGGTTCAACTCGCTCCGTCTGGACCAAGAGGGCCCGGACCGCGTGCGGATCTCTGGAGTTCGGGGTACGCCTGGTCCCGAGCAGACCAAGGTCGCAGTGAACTACCTGGGCGGCTACCGCAACACGATGACCTTGGTGTTCACCGGGCTTGATGTCGAGCAGAAGTCAGCAGTCGCGCAACGGACCCTGTGGTCACTCATACCCGGCGGCAAGGAGTCCTTTGATTCGGTCGATGTCAGGCTCACCCGGCCGGATGTCGAGAATCCCGCGACCAACGACGAAGCACTCTCCTACCTCCATGTCACCGTGATGGACAGAGACGAGACCAGGGTCGGGCGGGCCTTCTCGAACAAGGTCATCGAGATGGTACTGGCGTCATACCCGGGGATGTTCCCCACCTCACCACCCTCGAATGCCACGACGTTCGGCGTCTACTGGCCTGCGCTCATTCCTGCGGACTTCCCTCGGCACGAAGTCGTCCTGCCCGACAGGCGGATCGCGGTCCCTCCAGCGCCCACTGCCCCCAAGGTCGGTGTCCGCAGGGAACCCAAGCCTCCTTCACACCCGGCTTCGTCGACCGACGCAGGCACAGCCACGCCCATGTTGCCCTCAGACCCCGAATCCCTGTCCAGGCTTCGCGAAGATCTTTCGAAGCAGCGCCTCGCGACAGACACCGACGACACGCCTTACTGGGACGAGGTCGAGACGACACCCGCCGCACTCGGGCTCGTCGTGGGTGCCCGCTCGGGTGACAAGGGGGGAAACGCCAACATCGGGGTGTGGGCCCGCTCTGATGACGCCTATGACTGGCTTCAGTGGTATCTGACCGACGACCGCGTGCGTGCCCTGATGCCCGTCGAGACCGACGGGCTGGAGATCGAACGAACCGCACTACCCAACATCCGCGCGCTCAACTTCGTGATCAAGGGCATTCTCGGCCGAGGGGTTGCCGCATCCACCCGCGCGGACGCGCAAGCCAAAGGCCTCGGTGAGTACCTGAGAGCCAAGCTTGTCGACATGCCCATCACCCTCCTGGCTGCAAGCCTCGAGGCGACCGACCACGCCTGAAACCGGTCCCGTTCTGTGCGATGTGGAATACTCAGCCGCATGCCTGACAGCAGTGCAGCTCCAATCACTCCACTTCAAGGGCCAGCGGATCGATTGGGTCCCCACATAGCATTCTTCTTCCACCAGCTAACACCTCCGGTGATTGCTCCCCTGTTCCTCATCGCCGTCGCAGCACGCATCTACGTCGGCAGCTGGACCCTTTTCGATCTGATCCTCATCGTGGGCCTCGTTTCGGTGCAATCGGGGACCGAATGGGTCCTTCACAGGTACGTGCTGCACTTCGGCCCTCGCCCGATGTTCGGGCGTGAGGTCGACATCCATCCCAGCCGTGCCCACCGAAGGCACCATGAGAACCCCAACGATCTGTCGACGGTTTTCGTCGGCCCCATAGGCACCGTCGTGTTCTTGGTCGTGCTCGCCTCGCTGTGCTTCCTCCTCTTCCGGACCAGCCCTCTCTTGCTGACAGGGCTGTGCGTAGGAATGGTCCTTCTGCTCGCCTACGAGTGGACCCACTTCTTGTTGCACACCGCCTATGAACCTCGCAGGGCCTACTACCGTCACCTGAAGCGAGCCCACGGTTTCCACCACTTCCAGAACGAGTGGTACTGGATGGGTATCACGGGGTACGCCTTCGACAAGCTGGTGGGCACCTTCAAGGAGCCCGACGAGGTCCCCCTCACAGAGCTGTCGATAACGGCGCGCCAAGCGGTCGGGTTGCCTGCGTGACGTAGGCGCCCTTGGGCGCCCCAAGAGATGAGGGGTCGCGGATCCCATCCCAGCCACTTGACTCGCCGGGCCGGGGCGGAGCCCCGCTAGCAGCCTCAAAGGCTGATCTGCCTGAAGCGTGAATCGAGTTCTGGCCGAGGCAAGCTCGAAGATGCCGGGGAGCAGTGCAACGGGTCACCAAGGCGCATCTTCGGGCTTGCCCGTGCGAACCGTGAGCGGCAGCGAGCGGGCCTCGCACGGAACCAGGTGTGAGCGCCGACGGCGCCCCAAGAGATGAGGGGTCGCGGATCCCATCCCAGCCACTTGACTCGCCGGGCCGGGGCGGAGCCCCGCTAGCTTTGCCAGATGCATTTCACTCCCGAGCACGAGATGTTCCGCAGCACTCTTCGCGATTTCGTGGAGAACGAGATCGATCCCAACGCCGACGCCTGGGAGCGACAGCGGATGTTCCCAGCCCATGAGCTCTTCCCGAAGCTCGCCAAGCTGGGTGTGTTCGGTCTGGAGTACGACCCCGAGCTAGGCGGGATGGGCGCAGATCACTCCTACACCGTGATCTATGGCGAGGAGATGGGCCGCTGCGCAGCGGGCGGCGTGGGGATGGCCTGCTCGGTGCAGTCTGACATGGCCACGCCCGCCCTGGCCCGGTTCGGCTCGACCGAGCTCAAGCAGAAGTTCCTGTCGCCGGCGATCCGAGGGGAGATGGTTGCGGCGATCGCTGTCACCGAGCCCGATGCGGGAAGCGACGTCGCGGGTCTTCGTACCCGCGCCGTCCGCGATGGCGATGAATGGGTGATCAACGGCACCAAGCTCTACATCACGAACGGGGTTCAAGGCGACTGGCTCTGCCTGTTGGCGAGAACCTCCGATGAGGGTGGCTATCGCGGCATGAGTCAGATCATCGTGCCGACCTCTACTCCCGGCCTTGGTGTCAGCCGGAAGCTCGAAAAGCTCGGGCAGTGGTCCTCTGACACAGCAGAACTGTCACTGGTCGACGTGCGGGTCCCGCTCAGCAACACGATCGGCGAGATCGGACGAGGCTTCCAGCAACAGATGAGTCAGTTCCAGAACGAGCGGCTGATCGCCTCATACATGGCTACAGGGCGCATGGTGCTCGCCATCGAGAAGACCGCCCACTACCTGCGAGACCGCGAGGTGTTCGGCAGACCCCTGATCGACAATCAGTACCTTCAGTTCCGTTTGGCCGAGCTCGTAGCGGATGTAGACCTTCTCAAGCACTACAACTACGCGTGCGCAGATGCCGTCATGGACGACCGAAACGCCTTGGAGATAACCAAGATGGCAACGATCGCGAAGTTGAAGGCGGGGCGCTTGGCGCGCGACGTCGCCGACACATGCATCCAGTTCCACGGAGGCGTCGGCTACATGGAAGAGACCTGGACGTCCCGGTACTTCCGAGACTCGCGGCTCCTGTCGATCGGAGGTGGTGCTGACGAGGTGATGTTGCGCATCATCGCCGGGCTCGAGGGGTGGGGGAAGCTCTGACACCACGTCCCCCTCGGCGGCGATGCGGCTTGTCTCGACGACACGTTGGTGGGGTATTAGGTGAGCAGTCATTGCTCGACAGCTGGTGGCTGATCACCTTCCGGGCTGCGGGCACGGGAGAGGCGTTCTATGAGATGCTGGCGCACCTCCGCGTCGCTCGCCTCAGGTACGCCCTCGCCCTTGTGACGCTGCACCCAGCAGTGACATCGCTGGTCCGCGCGCTGTAGCTCATCGCACCAACAATCGGCATCTCCCTCCGTCAGGCCACCCTCGAGGAGCGTCCTAACGCCGTTCTCGTCCTGACACCACAACTCATAGGAGGGATCAGGCGCCTCACACTGCGCCGCGAACTTGTGAGGGACCTCGGTCTGGAGGAGCCAGATGTCTTTGGGCTCGATCCTCAGATGCCGGAAAGCATGTTGGACTTCGGGCCGGTCCAGGTGACCCGTGAGCCGCTGCGTGAGCTGGTCGAGCTCGATCGACGCGGTCAACCCACAGGGCCACTCGAGGTGCCAGACCAGATGGGCGGGGCCTGCTGCTGACACCGAGCTCGATGACGGCTCGCCAAGGACCTCCAGCAGATCAAGCTCACTCACCGTGCAGACGAACAGCTCCCGCTCGAGCAACCGGTCTGAGCTCACTCGAAGACGCGCCACCTCACCAGGCATGACGCCACATTAGGGAGCGCCGACGCGGATCGTCATTCAGGCCGACCCATCCAATGCCGCGCGGAAGGAACCGATGAGATCGGCTGCACCGGCGGGTCCCCCACCATCGAGCATCCGGCGCACGAGCACGCTCCCAACCACGACCCCGTCGGCCTCAGCGCAGGCCTCTCGGGCCTGCTCGGGAGTCGAGACGCCGACCCCGACCAGCACGGGCTTGTCAGTGACGGCCTTGGCCCGCCTGGCAATCACCAGAGCCGAGCCGGCAAGCTCGGCTCTCACACCGGTCACTCCCAGGAGGCCAACCGCGTAGACGAACCCGCGTGATCGTTCGCACACACGCCGGAGGCGCGCATCAGAGGCCGTAGGGGCAGCAAGCATCACCGACTCGACGCCCACCTGGTCGGCCACCTCGGCCCATGGGCCGACCTCCTCAAGCGGCAGATCAGGCAGGATCGCAGCTGAGACACCGGCCTCCCGTAGAGACTCAGCGAAACGCCGGTGCCCCATCCTGAAGCAAACGTTGTAGTAGGTCATCACCGCGAGCGGAACCCCCGAATCACCCTCGCGCAGCGCCCTCAGGATGGACTGTGGGGTGGTGCGCGCTGCCAGGGCCTGCTCGGAGGCCTGCTGGATGATCGGTCCGTCCATGACCGGGTCCGAGAACGGAATGCCGACCTCGACGGCGTCCGCGCCAGCATCGGCGACCGCACGCACGACGTCGAGCCAGTCTGGGCCTAGACCACCAGTCACGTACGGGACCAGGAGCTTCTGCCCTCGATCCCTCTTGCTTCGCAGAGCCACCTCCAATGTCCCGTTCATCTAAGGAGCTCGATCATCTGACCCACGTCCTTGTCACCCCGCCCCGACAGGTTCACCAGCACCGTCTTCCCCGCCAGCAGATCCCTGTCACGCACCACCCACGCCAGAGCGTGTGCAGGTTCGAGGGCCGGGATGATGCCTTCAGTCTTGCTCAACAACACAAAGGCATCGATCACCTGCTCGTCAGTGACAACCTCGTATCTGGCCAACCCAGCGGAGGCGAGCGCCGAGTGCTCGGGTCCGACGCCCGGGTAGTCCAATCCAGCCGAGATCGACTCGGCCTCGCGAACCTGACCCCACTCGTCCTGGAGCAAGAACGACTTGGACCCGTGCACGACACCGGGGGCCCCGCGATTGAGAGCGGCTCCGCCCGCTGGCTCAACCCCGACAAGCTCGGTTCGCGTGCCCGCGAAGCCCGAGAAGATGCCGATTGCGTTCGATCCCCCGCCGACGCAGGCAGCGACCACGTCTGGAAGCCCATCGCATCCATCGCCATTGAGCCGGGCGGCGCACTGCTCCCGCGCCTCTCGCCCGATGACCTCGTGCAGTGTCCGAACCATCCAAGGGTAGGGATGTGGGCCCATGACTGAGCCAAGGCAGTAATGGGTGGACTCGACCGACGCCACCCAATCACGCATCGCTTCGTTGATCGCGTCCTTGAGCGTGCGACTTCCCGTGGTTGCTGATCTGACCTCCGAACCCAGAAGGCGCATGCGGAAGACGTTGAGCTCCTGGCGGTGCATGTCGATCTCGCCCATGTACACGACGCACTCGAGTCCCATCAGGGCGGCGGCGGTGGCGGTGGCAACCCCGTGCTGTCCCGCACCGGTTTCAGCCACCAGCCGCGTCTTGCCCATCCGTTTCGCGAGAAGTGCCTGGCCCAACACGTTGTTGATCTTGTGAGATCCGGTGTGGTTGAGGTCTTCCCGTTTGAGCATCACGGCGACGCCAAGCTCTCGTGAAAGCCGTTCGCAGGAAGTCAATGGAGACGGCCGGCCCGCATAATCGGTGAGCAGCGAGTCCAGGTCCCGCCTGAAGGCCTTGTCGGCCCATGCCGAACGAAACGCCTGTTCGAGCTCCAAGCAGGCCGGCACCAACGTCTCTGGGACGAACAGTCCACCGAAGTCACCGAAATAGCCGCCTGGCGTCGGATCCGCAAGTGGCATCGATCACCAACCGTTCAGCGGCCGAGGCCGCGAGGGAAGCGGTGCGCGCACCTCGGAGTGTCTGGCCGGCCCGCGCTCATTGCTCAGCCGACTCCACTGCGTGGATGCCGACATCGCCGTCAAGACCCAGATCGATGCGCCCGCCAGGGAGCCGCTCATCGACCAGTTCCTCAAGGGTGTCGACATACTCGTACTCGAAGGGCATCAGGTACTCGTCGCCCTCGAACTCGGGCCCTTCGAAGGACTTGGCGGCCTCGACGAACCGGTACAGGCGCCGAGCATCCTTGTGGCCCGGGGAGGTCTCAACACCACTCACGACGTCTACACCCCATGGGTTGACCCGCTCGATCGCAGCACCGACATTGTCCGCGGTCAGACCGCCAGCCAGGATCAGCCGTTTGCCAAGCGCAGTCGACAGCCCTTCCAGGAGGGCCCAGTCAAAAGCCTGACCAGAACCGGGTTGGGCCGAATCAATCAGAACAGCGTCGGCCGCGTCGTACTCGGGGATCTTCTCGAGGCCGTAGTCCCCGACCGAGAACGCCTTGATGACGAACCCAACCCGCTCGCGGATCCAACGTACTTCTGCCGGTGCCTCATGCCCGTGCAGCTGCACCGCGCTCAGGCCGCACGTGTTGGTTATCTCGACCACCCGCTGGGACGCTTCGTCGCGGAACACCCCGACGGTCATGACCTCCGCAGGCAGACGACGGTTGATGTCTCGGACGATCGTGGGCGCAACCTGGCGCGGCGAGGGCGCGAACACGAATCCAATCGCGTCCACACCCATCGCGACAGCAAACAGCGCGTCAGATTCGTTGGTTGTCCCACAGATCTTCACGAACATCGACATCGCACCGTAGCGGACCGGCCCTGGCACAGGCGATGCGAGGTGGCCGTCAACCAGTGGCTGCCCTCATCGCCCTGACTGCTCGCGTTGGGTCAGGATGGGTGACCAAGGCCTCGCCCACGAGCACCGCGTCAAAGCCTGCCACGGCGAGAGGCACGCAGTCCTTGGCAGAGGTGATTCCTGACTCGGCCACCGTGACGATGCCGGCGGGCATCTTGGAGGCAAGCTCGATCGCCCTCCTCGGATCGACGTCGAAGGTGACCAGGTCTCGCTGGTTCACCCCGACAAGGGTCGCTCCCATACCGATCGCCCGATCGAGCTCCGCTTCGTCATGGACCTCCACGAGGGCATCAAGGCCGAGCTCACATGCCAGAGCGTGAAGTTCAACGAGCTCGGATTCGCCCAGCGCCGCCACGATCAACAAGACACAGTCGGCTCCCATCAACCGCGCGTCATAGACGTCGGCCGCGTGAACCGTGAAGTCCTTGCGCAGGATCGGCAACCGAGAGGCCGATCTAGCCTGGTCCAGGTCATCCGGCGATCCCCCGAAGAACCGGTGATCAGTCAGGACCGAGATGCACGCCGCTCCGCCCGCCTCGTATGCACGCGCGATCTTGGCCACATCGATGTCGACCGCCATGTCACCCTTTGACGGTGACCGCCGCTTTATCTCCGCGATCACCGCGACCGGGTCGCCGCGTTGGCTTGCCTGCCGCAGACCCTCGAGGAACCCTCTGGGGGGCTCGCAGCTCCGTGCCCGAGCGGAAAGCTCAGACAACGATCTCGGATCGGCGCGGGCCGCGGACCGGTGAGCCTCGAGGATCCGGTCGAGATAGGTCGCCATCGACGGGTCAGACGCCGAAGCCCTTCGCGTCCGAGGGTGTAGCGAACACCATGAGCGGAGGCTCGGCCACGAGGGGCCCCAGCGCACCGAGAAGGTCTCGCATCGCATCGGAGCTCGAGTGCTCTGCCAGCGCGTCATCGTCCCGGTAGAGCTCGAAGATCCACACGGCGTTGTCGTCACCTCGGTCGAGGTGGAACGAGTAGATCTCGGTCCCGCCCTCACCCTGAACAGCTGGCAGCATGGATCGCAAGGCGTCCAGGAGGTCATCACGCCCACCGGGGTGGGATACGAGCTTCACGAACGACGATGTCTTTGACATGGCCGAAGGCTATCGGGGCTGACAACTCCCCCAGAAAATCACCTCTACCGGGTGGATTGGCCACTGCCTGCGGCATGGACCCGTCGGCGATTCAGGGTTGGACGCGGTCACGATCCGAGCGGGCGCTGTGCGCAGTGGCCACCAGCGGAGCTGCCACGAATGCCACGACAGAGCATGAAAGAGCGATGACTGCGATCGAGACGAGCGGCCGGAACGCGGTGACCAGACCGACACACCCTGAAGCTGCCGAAACCACCAACAACGACGGGCCCAGAAGCTGAAGCCATCGCGGCACGTATGCGCCATCGACTGAAGGACCCTGCTCGGTCAGTTCGGGATCGTGCCCATCGCTGGTGTCGAAGGGCACGAAGTCAGGATTCGCCATGCCCTCCGGTGGCGGAACCTTTCGCCGGGGCCGAGAGGCGGACCTTGCCAACTCGGCGTCATAGGCCCTTCGGCGCGCCCTGTCTCCCAGAACCATCCATGCCTCGTTGATGCGCCTCATGTCGCGCTCGGCGGCGGTCTGCTGCGACGACGATCGGCCTGCATTCGCGTCAGGATGGTGAAGTCGCGCCAAGCGCAGGTACGCGCGGCGTATCTCAGCCGTCTGGGCCGAGCGACTCACCCCGAGCGCCTGATAGTGGGTCACACGCGAATCGTAGAGCCATGTACCCGGGATCTTGCCAACAGTCCACAGCCAGGACCACGCTCTGCGCGAGCATGGGCGGGTGAACCCAGGACTCGAGCCGTGACCGAGGAACCCGTCGTGGTGCTCGTGGAGGATGATCCCAACATCGCTGATCTTGTGGACATGTACCTGCGCCAGAGTGGCTACCGCGTCTACCAGGCCACCGATGGGGAAGCCGGCTTGAGGCTCGTTCGCGACCGGCACCCCAAGCTGGTGATCCTGGATGTGGGGTTGCCCGGACCCCTGGACGGACTCGACGTGTGCCGGCAGCTCCGGTCGATTAGCGACGTCCCGATCATCATGCTGACGGCGCGGGATGGAGAGGTCGACCGCGTCCTGGGTTTGGAGATGGGTGCGGATGACTACGTGACGAAGCCATTCTCGCCCCGCGAACTCGTCGCCCGCGTCAAGGCCATACTCAGGCGCACCGAGACGCCAAGACAAGACCTGCCTTCGGTGCTCGAAGTTGGAAGCTGCGAGGTCGACCTCTCCCGGAGAGAAGCCAGAGTTGACGGTGAGCCGGTTGTGCTGGCTGCGCGCGAGTTCGACCTGCTCGCATTCCTCGCAGGGAATCGAGGCCTGGCACTGAGTCGCCGACAACTTCTGGACGGGGTGTGGGGCCCGGACTGGATAGGCGACGAGCGCACCGTCGACGTCCACGTCCGCCAACTTCGCAAGAAGCTCGGAGAAGCCTTTCCCCTCTCGACCGTCTGGGGGGTCGGATACCGGCTCGACTGAGGCACATAGCATTCAAGGCCGGCGGCCACCGCGCAGCGCCTCACACCTTCCTAACGGTTCTCCGGCACACTTGACGCTGTGAAACGCCGGTTGACCCTGTCCATCCTCGGGATCGTTGCCGCGACACTGGTCCTCGCCGGCCTCGGCACGCTGCTGCTGGCTCGAGTCGGAGCCCGCAACGCTACCGAGCTGGAGCTGCGCAGCCAGGCCGAGTCGACAGCAAAGCTCGTCGACCTGGGACAGAGCAGGTTCAGCCGCATCACCGGCGACCTCGAGCAGTACTTCTGCCGGGGCGAGACATCCACCCTGCTGAACGAAAAGCAACGCGACGCGTTCAACCGGACCAGGACGTTCGTCTGCGCGTCACCTGACCAGCTGGCCGTCACCGACGCCATTTCTCGCCTGTGCACCGAGTCGGCCGACAGGCTCGGCTTGCTCTTCGCCAGCGAGGTCAATGACAGCCGGAGGGCCTTCTGCAAGGATGCCAACCCGAAGACGCTGGCGGAGTTCCAGGACGTCTTCTGCACCGCGACCCCGAAGACCGGATTCGATGGTCGGCTGCGCGGGCAGGTCAACAACGCGAAGCAAGCCGCATGCGCACGCCGCTCCGCTGCGGCCCAGAACGGGAACCTCCAGGAGACCTTGAACAGCGAGGAGATCCTCCTCGTGAAGGTCAACGCTGACGGCACGCTGGGCGAAGGCCACCTGCCACGCGAGCTCGAGCCGATCCTCACGGAAGCTGACCGGCTCCGAAACGACGAGACGGTCAGTGGTTCAGCGGGCACCTATGTCTTCGCCGCAGCCCCCGTCAACGCTCCGGTGAACGCCGACCAGCCCGTGCAGGCGATAATCATCCAGCGACCTGCCAACCCGATCCGCAACTCGGTTCAGTGGTTCTTGATGGCGGCCGGGCTCACGCTGGCTCTGGGCGTGCTGGTCTCATGGTGGTTGGGCCGAGCACTCACGCGCCCGCTGCATCTGGCCACCGATCTCACCAAGCGGATTGCCGACGGCGATCTGTCGTCCCGGCTCCCTGAGCGTGCTCAAGGACCAGGAAGGCACTCCGAACGCGACGATCTGGACGAGCTTGCCCACTCGATCAACACGATGGCCGACAGCCTCGAACGGTCCCGCGGCCTCGAGAGGCAGTTCTTGCTGTCCGTCTCCCACGATCTGCGCACCCCACTCACTTCAATCCGGGGGTACGCCGAGGCAATCGCGGACGGTGCGGCCCCCGACCCCCGAGGTGCCGCTGCGGTGATCCTGGGAGAATCGCGACGGCTCGAGCGCCTCGTCAAAGACCTGCTCGACCTTGCGAAGCTCGAATCTCGTGGGTTCAAGCTCACGCCGGTGACTGTGGACATGACAGAGATAGCCGAGGACTCTGTCGCAGGGTTCCGTCGCGAGGTCGAGGCAGCGGGCCTTCAGATCCGATGCACCGAAGCCCCGCCAGTGCTTGCGACGGCAGACCCGGATCGGCTCCAACAGGTCATCGCGAACCTCATCGAGAACGCCTTGCGGTTCGCCTCGACCACCATCGAGGTCACCGTCGTGGCCGACCCCGCCTGGCCCCGCATCGAGGTTGCCGACGACGGTCCCGGCATCGCGCCCGAGGATCTGCCCCACGTGTTCGAGCGCCTGTACGTGGCGGCCCACCAGCCGAAGCGAAAAGAGACCGGCTCAGGGCTCGGCCTGGCCATAGTTCGCGAACTGGTCGAGCTCATGAACGGTTCGGTCCAAGCGGAGGCCAACCCGACAGGCGGCGCGCGGATCGTCGTCCAGCTCCCGGTAGCCCCGGCACGCGTGCCCGGCCCTCACCGGCTGGCTGCGACCCAGCAACCGTAGGGTGCGGCTCCCGCCCCACAAAGCCAATAGCCCTCCGGTCGTCCTCACCGTTGCCGGGCCTGAGACTCCCTTTGCCTGCTCATGAGCCTTGCTCCAGGTACCGCCGCCAGGAGTGCCCTTGCCTTGTTGCGGCACTCCAGATCCTCGTGCTCGGCGACGCTGTCCGCGACTATTCCAGCTCCTGCCTGAACCGAGGCTTTGCCGTCAGGTGCTGCCACGAGGGTCCGTATCGCAATCGCCGTGTCGATGTTGCCGGAGAAGTCGAGGTAGCCCACGACACCCGCGTAGGGGCCCCGCTTGGTCGGTTCGAGCTCGTCGATGATCTCCATCGCCCGAACCTTGGGCGCCCCGGACACGGTGCCTGCGGGAAGAGTCGCCCGCAAGACATCGATCGGTGTCTGTCCCTCGGCAAGCTGGCCTGACACCTGGGAGGTGAGGTGCATCACATGGCTGTATCGCTCCAGGGACATCATCTCCTCCACCTTCTCCGTGCCGTAGCGCACCACGCGCCCGACGTCGTTTCGAGCCAGGTCGACAAGCATCACGTGCTCGGCGATCTCCTTCGGATGCTCGGAGAGCTCAGCACCGAGCCTCCGGTCCTCCTCTTCGGTTCGTCCTCGCCCCCTCGTGCCCGCGATCGGTCGTGATATTACCTTGCCGTCGACGAGCTTGACCATCGGTTCCGGTGAGCAGCCTGCCAGCGTGACCTGCGGCTCGCGAACGAAGTACATGTAAGGGCTGGGGTTGACTTGCCTGAGAACGCGGTAGAAGTCAAAGGGGTCCGCGCCGAGCTCGAAGTCGAAACGCTGTGAGAGAACCACCTGGAACACATCCCCCGCAAGGATGTGTTCCTTGCCAACCTCGACGGCGGCGCTGTACATGCCCTTGCCCATCGTCGAAGTGGCTTCGGGCAGCTCCACCTCTGCCGGAGGTGGCTCGACCAGGGGTTCGGTCAGGGGTGTCGCACCGTCGATGGCCAGTTGGCCGAGCCTTGACACTGCCTCGTCGTAGATGCGGTCCAGGTCGCTGCCGACCTGGTCACCGAACACGTAAGCGTTGGAGATGAGGGTCGCACGCTGACGGAAGTGATCGAAGGCGGCCAGCTCACCGATTATCGACATGATTGCTTCGGGGTAGCCCTGGTCGTCGGTGGGTACCGACGGCAATCGCTCGACCTCGCGAACCACGTCATATCCCAGGTAGCCCATCAGCCCACCGTGGAGAGGCGGCAAGTTCTCAGAAGCAGGTGAACGGTAGACCTTCAAGACGTCCTCGAGAGCTGACAGCATTCCCTGGTCGGTGCGGATCCCATCGGGAAGCCGCCCGCCTTCGACATGGACCTGCCCACCCGCGCAGACCAGGGTTGCAGCGGGGCGCCGCCCGACAAAGGACCACCTGCTCCATCGCTCCCCGTGCTCGACGGACTCGAGCAAGAATCCGGGCC
>JAHFUU010000009.1:13708-15687 GCA_023264915.1 Microthrixaceae bacterium
AATCCGGGCTCACCGTTGCGGCAGAGCCGGGCAAACGCCGCCACGGGAGTTATCTGATCCGCGAGTAGCTCCTGCCAGACCGGCACCACTGTGTGGTGCCTCGCAAGCTCGTGGAACCGCTCTCGTGTGGGGCTGATCATCGTTGCAGAATCGGCGTGGTCGTTCTCATTGCGGCGACTCGGGCGAGGTCGGGTCTCCTTTGCCGAACTCTCTGTAGAAGCACGAGAAGCTCCCCGTGTGACAAGCTCCGCGACCCTCTTGCTCGACGGCCAGCAACAAGGTGTCGCCGTCGCAGTCGTAGTAGACGTGTCGGATGAACTGGCGGTCGCCGCTCGTCTCACCCTTGCACCAGTACTCGTTGCGGGAGCGGCTCCAGAACCAGCTGCGGCCGCTGTCCAGCGTGCGGCGCAGCGCCTCTTCGTCCATCCATGCCATCATCAGGACCTGCCCACTCTGGTGCTCCTGGACGATCGCGGGCACCAGGCCGTCGTCGTTGTAGCGAACCTGTAGAAGCTGCTCAGGAGTTGCGGGAATCGGAGTCGTGGAGGGCATGGGCGGTCATGCTAGGAGCCGACGGGCCGGAGGAGAAACGACAATGCGCCACTACGTGAGACTGCCGCGCCGACAGGGGTCGCTCAACTGCCTGGGGCTCGTCAGGCGATCCGCGAGTCCACGCCGCCGTCTGCTGGTGACTCTGGACCGTTCGGAGACGAGGCTCCTGGTCCGGGCTTGGCGCTGACCACAGGCTCGTCCTCGAGCTGTGGTCGTCGGGCAGAAGGCCCTGCGTCAAACACACCAGACGAGCAGTGGGTGTCACCGTCGATGACCGCGCCCGGCCGGATCGCGGCGCTCCCGTCGACCACAGCGTTGTCGGTGATGCGACCTCCCGAGACCCACGCGCGACCACCGAGGCTCGCGCGCCCGTCGATCGTGGCGGGTCCCAGGATTCGAGCATCCTCTCCAACCTTCGCGTCACCTGTGACGTGTGCGCCTCCGGCGATGTGCGCTCTGCCACCCACACGTGCATTCCCGTCGACTCGCGCTTGGACCACCGTGGAAACCCCGCCGACCATGGCGTCACCGGCGATCAGCGCCCCATGGACCTTGGCGTTGTCAAGGACCATCGCTTCGTCATCGACCCGTGACCCGTCAAAGACTCGAGCGTTGCCCATCACGAAGCAGTTGCGGCTGATGTGGCAATCCGCGTGCACGTTGGCACTGAGGGCAACCCAGCCGCCGGGGGACCCGTCCGGGTTCACGTGGGCCATGCCCTTCACGGGACCGTGCCCGAAATCGATGGTCTCGATAGAGCGCGAGACCAGCGGGGCTGCTGGGTGGTTTGGCGGATCGCTCACCATTGTCATGCTCCGGGGCCACACCTACAGGTAAAGGCCCGTCGACCCTTCCTCCAGGCGTTGAGAAGCCACGGCATGGATATCACGTTCTCGCAAGATGATGTAGTCCTCCCCCCGCACCTCGACCTCATAACGGTCTTCGGGGTTGAACAACACCTGGTCTCCGGGTTCCATTGCTCGGACGTTGGGCCCGCAGGCAACCACCTCAGCCCAGGTGAGCCGCTTGCTCATCTGGGCCGTCGCCGGAATCAGGATCCCACCACTTGACTTGCGCTCGCCTTCTCCCCCACCGACAAGCACCAGGATGCGATCGTTCAGCATCTTGATGGGCAACTTGTCAGGACCTGACATCGTGCCCGAAGGCGGCCCAGGCGCATCGTGCGGGGCCCTGCCGGAGGGTCGGGCTTCAACGGTCACCCCCTGACGGTAGCGTCTCGCTGCCCGATGGGCGACCGGGGCCTCCGGGTGCGCGGCGACGGCGGGACCGGGGATCAGGCTCGCTGAACGGATTCCCTGCGGTGGGCGTGAGCGAGCCAGCTGATCCGCGATGCCCGTCGATGTGGTGTGCCAGCCGCGGAGATGATCGCCGATCAGAAGCGGAGCCATCGTGTGGGAACGGAGCCT
>JAHFUU010000271.1 GCA_023264915.1 Microthrixaceae bacterium
TCGTCGTCGAAGAGGAACTCCGCCAGAGCACGCGCAAGCTCGGTCTTGCCGACTCCGGTAGGCCCGAGGAACAAGAACGTGCCGATCGGGCGGTTCGGGTCAGAGAGGCCTGCCCTGGACCGGCGGATGGCGTTGGCAACGGCCTCGACCGCCGCATCCTGGCCTACGACCCGCTCATGGAGGACATCTTCGAGGCGGATGAGCTTCGCCATCTCGCCCTCCATCAACCGCGACACCGGGACGCCGGTCCACTTGCTCACGACCTCGGCGATGTCTTCCTCGTCGACCTCTTCCTTGAGCATCTTCTGCTCGGCCTGGAGCTCGTTGAGATGGATGGTCGCATCCTCGACCTGCTTCTCGAGTGTGGGGATCTGGCCGTAGCGGATCGCCGCAGCCTTCTCGAGATCTGGCTCGCGCTCGAGCTCGATCTTGACGTTCTCGAGCTGCTCCTTGTGCTCTTGGATCTGGGTGATCGCATCCTTCTCCGCCTGCCAGTGCGCCTTCATGCCAGATATCTGCTCTGTCAGGTTGGCGAGCTCCTCCTCGATCGAGGCGAGCCGCTCGCGGGAGACCTGATCGGTCTCCTTCGCCAGTGCCACCTTCTCGATCTCGAGCTGGCGGATACGCCGCTCCACGACATCGATCTCGGTCGGCAGCGAGTCGATCTCGATCCGCAGCTTGGAGGCAGCCTCGTCCACCAGATCGATCGCCTTGTCGGGGAGGAAGCGGCCGGTGATGTAGCGGTCGGAGAGCACGGCTGCGGCTACCAGAGCCGCATCCTGGATGCGGACACCGTGGTGGACCTCGTAACGCTCCTTCAGCCCGCGAAGGATGGCGATGGTGTCCTCGACGGAGGGCTCGCCCACGAAGATCTGCTGGAACCGTCGCTCGAGAGCGGGGTCCTTCTCGACGTACTTGCGGAACTCGTCAAGGGTCGTGGCACCGACCATTCGCAACTCGCCACGTGCAAGCATCGGCTTGATCATGTTGCCTGCGTCCATCGATCCCTCGGAGGCACCGGCGCCCACGATGGTGTGCATCTCGTCGATGAAGGTGATGATCTCACCCTCGGAATCGGTGATCTCCTTGAGGACCGCCTTGAGGCGCTCTTCGAACTCGCCGCGGTACTTCGCGCCGGCGACCATCGCGGAGAGATCCAGGGCGATGAGTCGCTTGTTGCGGAGACCCTCCGGGATATCTCCCTCGACTATTCGACGGGCCAAGCCCTCGACGATGGCCGTCTTGCCGACTCCCGGCTCGCCGATGAGCACCGGGTTGTTCTTGGTGCGACGGCTGAGGACCTGGATGACCCGGCGGATCTCGTCATCTCGACCTATGACGGGATCGATCTTGCCCTTGCGAGCTGCCTCGGTGAGATCGCGCCCGTACTTCTCCAGGGCCTGGTACTGCTCCTCGGGGTTCTGGCTCGTGACCCTGTGGCTCCCTCGAACCTGCTGGAGCGCTTGGAGCAGCTCCTCGGTGGACAGGCCGACCTTGTCATGAAGGCCGAGAAGCAGGTGCTCAGTGGACAGGTACTCATCTGAGAGGTCACGCCGGGCCTCATCTGCACGATCGAGCAGCTCGTTCAGGGAGCGCCCCATCCGCGTCTCACCGCCGTAGGCCTTGGGCAGCGCGTCGATCGCTTCTGCTGCCTGGTTGCGCAACGAGAGCGGTGTCTTGCCAGCCTTTTGCAGGATCGGCAGGACGACCCCTTCTTCTTGGCTGAGGAGGGCAGCGAGCAGGTGGTCCGGGGTCACCTCAGGGTTGTTCTTCGCCTTGGCCAGGTCGACCGCTGCGTTGAAGGCCTCTTGGGTCTTGAGCGTCCAGCGGTTGGGATCGAGCGGCATGTGACAGCTCCAACGGGTAGTGGCGGCGTGGCGCCAAGTGTGGTGGAACGGCACGGCCCGCGCTCGAAGCCGACAGCGCCGCCTTGATGAAACTTGACAATCATAATGTCAACTTTGGGTGAGTTATTCCAGCTCAGCAGATTTCCCAGCCATCTCAGGCTGGGCGGGGAATCCATGGGATGCCTCCGCGGTTGGCATCGGCACCTGACTGATGCCAGCAGGGAAACCAATCGCACGCGACCAGTTCAGGGAGCCGCTCATGCAGCTGAATGACCCCGTCGAGAACCCGACCGAGGTTCCCGCTGCGCGTGACCCCGGGTGGGTCGTGGCTGGCCAGGGCCACACCTGAGGCGGCCGTGCCCTCACCGACACCTTCGATGGGCCTGGCAGAGGTCCGTGAGCACATCGCCAACGATGTGTTCGGGCAGAGAGCGAACCCGCACTGTGACCTCTGGGGCCGAAACGGCGTGGGCATCGAGCTCGAGTTCCTCACCGGTGCAAGCGGGTTCAGTCGTCTTGGATGGGACAAGGCCCGAGCTCTTCTGGCCGAGCTGGATCCGCTGCCCGAGCAAAGCCGGTTGACCGTCGAGCCGGGAGGTCAGCTCGAGCTGAGCACGCAATGCTTCTCGAGCGTTGACATCGCGTGCGAAGCGGCCGCTGTGGACCTGTTCCACCTCGACCGGGTCTGCGCCGTGGAGGGCGTTGAACTGGTCGCCCTCGGCGCCGATCCCATCCGGGTTCCCGAACGGGTCGTCACCGCACCCCGATACCGCGCTATGGAGGAGTACTTCGATTCGGCCGGACCAGCGGGGCGCACGATGATGTGCAACTCGGCAGCGATCCAGATCAACCTGGGCCTGGGCAGAGATGTCGGGTCGCGGTGGGCGCTGGCGAACCACCTCGGCCCAACGCTCATCGCGTGTTTCGCGAACTCCCCTTTCGCGTTGGGAGCGCCCACAGGCTGGAAGTCGTCCCGGTTGAGGTGCTGGTGGTCACTTGACCACTCGCGGTCCAAGCCGGTTCCGGCGATGGACGATCCGGTCGACGCTTGGACCGACTACGCGCTCGCGGCCCGAGTGATGCTCATCCGACAGCGCGACCAGTTCCATCCACAGACGGCACCGCTCAGCTTCAGTGCCTGGATCACCGACGGGCACGAGCTGGGATGGCCGACGCTTGAGGACTGGTGCTACCACCTCACAACCCTGTTCCCGCCGGTCCGCCCCCGGGGATGGCTCGAGCTGAGGATGTTCGATGCGTTGCCCACTCCCTTCTGGCAGGTGGCGGTCGCGGTCACACACGCGCTCGTCACCGATCCAGAGGTGGCGGAGGACGCCAGGCGTGCGGTCAGCTCGGTACGTGACCTGTGGGTCGATGCCGCCCAGATGGGGCTGACCCAACCCGACCTTGGCGCAGCGGGCAGGGCCTGCTTCCAGATCGCCCTTGATTCCCTGGAGCGCCGGAACTGCACCCCGGCGATCGTCGAAGCCGTGGCGTCCTACAACGACCGCTGGGTGGCGCGAGGCAGGTGCCCCGCTGATGACCGGTACGAGGAATGGAGGCGCGCCGGCAACCTCCTTCCTTATCAAGGCTCTCCGGTCCTGTCCGCTGGAGGCCTCACCGGAAGGGTCAGCCCGAGATGACCGCACCGGTGACCCAGAACGCGATCGACGTCGTGGGTGAGCTCACCCGTGCCCGAGCGCGCACACTCGACCTGTGTGACTACCTCACCGAGGACCAGCAGCGGGAGCAGGTCTCACCGATCATGTCGCCGGCCGTCTGGGACCTGGCACATGTCGGCAACTTCGAGGAGCTCTGGCTGTTGCGCGCCATCGACGGTCGACCCGCGATCAGCGACGAGCTGGATGACCTCTACAACGCCTTCGAGCATCCGCGCTGGGAGAGGCCGTCACTGCCTTTGCTGAGCCCCGTCGACTCACGGTCCTACATGGCCGATGTCCGCGCCCAGGCACTCGACCTGCTGGGACGAGTCGACCTCGAGATGGTGCCCGCAGACCCCGAGGATCGGGTGCGTCGCCTGCTTCATCGCGGCGCGGTGTACGCGATGGTGATCCAGCACGAGCACCAGCACGCCGAGACCCTCCTCGGGACTCACCAGCTGCGTGGTGAGGCTGCGATCACTCCGCCAGGGGCGCGCCTGTCAGGCATCGCCGAAGTGCCAGCTGAGGGCCCGGCAGCCCGTCTTGCGCCAGCAGGATCGACTGGGCTCAGCGGCGAGGTTCACGTGGCGGGAGGCTCGTTCACGATGGGCGCCAGTGACGATCCTTGGGCCTATGACAACGAGCGTGCGGCTCACACAGTCGATGTGGAGCCCTTCTACATGGACAGGTCGCCCGTCACGAACCGTCGCTTTCTCGAGTTCGTCCAGGACGGTGGCTATGGTTCACCACTTCTTTGGGCGCAGGAGGGGAGGGACTGGAGGGCGGGCAACGAACCACACCCCGCCTTCTGGGCCCCCGCTGACACCGAGATCGGCTTCACAGTCCTTCGCTTCGGTCGCCACATCGACCTGGACGACATCCTCGACGACCCTGTCCAGCACGTCTGCTGGTACGAGGCCGATGCATTCGCCCGCTGGTGTGGCCGGCGCTTGCCAACCGAGGCCGAGTGGGAGAAGGCGGCGACATGGGATCCAGTCGCGGGCATCAAGCGCAGCTACCCCTGGGGGAACGAGCCGCCGACTGACCGCCACGCCAACCTCGGACAGGCCCTCGATGGGCCCTGCGCTGCTGGCAGCAGACCTCTCGGGGCAAGCCCACACGGATGCCTCGCGATGATCGGAGACGTCTGGGAGTGGACCTCCTCTGACTTTCGTCCATATCCGGACTTCGAACCCTTCCCCTACAAGGGGTACTCGCAGGTCTTCTGGGGTGCTGACTTCAAGGTCCTCCGTGGCGGGTCGTGGGCCACTGACCCGGTCGCGGTGCGGGGCACCTTCCGGAACTGGGACTTCCCCATCAGGCGTCAGATCTTCGCCGGCTTCCGATGCGCGAGGGACACATGAAGGACGTGAAGCGGGCGGGGCCCCATCCTGAGCCGCGAG
>JAHFUU010000272.1 GCA_023264915.1 Microthrixaceae bacterium
ACCCCTGACCATGTCACCCGGTCCGATCGTGGCCTGCCCCATCTCCGCGAAGGCCTAGTTGCACGACACCTCGAGGATTCCCGGCAGGGTGCCACCGCAGGCGCTGCCGCCGAAGTTCGAGATCGGGTTCCTCGTCTGTGGCGGCGTGTAGCTGGTACGCACCGGGTACACGGGCTGATCGTTGGTCACCCTGCCCGTGTCGAGCCCGGTGCTGGCCGTCACGACCTTGAAGGTCGACCCCGGCGGGTACAGCTCCTGGTACTGCTTGGCGAGCAGCGGCTTGCCGGGGGCCAGGTTCAACAGCGCCGCATTCCTCTCCTCCTGTGACGGTTCGGCACCAGATATCAGGTTCGGGTCATAGGACGGGTTGCTCCAGAAGGCGAGGATCTCGCCGTTGCGAGGGTCCAGCGCGACAACCGAGCCCTCGACCCGTCCGGAGGGGTTCGACGCGAGCGCCTGCCGCGCGGTCTGCTGGGCCTCTCTGGTGACCGAGACATAGACATCGCCCACCTGGGACTGCGAGATCGAGAACGGGTTGAAGCCTTCGGCCTGCTGGCGGAACGTCTGGCCAGTCAGCTCGTCGTTGTAGGACCTCTCCATCCCCGAGGTTCCGAACCTGAACGAGAGGTACCCGGTGATCTGGCCGAAGAGATCACCTTGGGGGTACACGCGCTTTCGGCGGAACTGGCCGCCCTCCTTGCCCGCCGGCAACGACTCCGCGAGCACGGTCCCGTCGACGCTCAGGATCTTGCCCCTCTCGCGATCGTACTCGCGCTGGGCACGCCGGCTGTTCAGGGGATCGGTCTCGTACTTGGTGGATTCGAAGACCTGCACCTGGTTGAGCTTCGCGAAGACGGCGAGGTACAGGACCAGCATGAAGATGCCCAGGCGCCTTATCTGGCGGTTCATGGCGCTCCTCCAAGGGGTTGGCTGCCTGTCGCGGCTGCCCGCTGCGCGGACTCGTCAGAGACCCGCATCAGCAACGCGATGATCACGTAGTTGGACAACAGCGACGACCCTCCATAGGACACGAACGGCAATGTCACACCCGTCAACGGCAGCAGCCTGGTCACTCCCGCCATGATTATGAAGGCCTGCAACCCGAGAAGCGTCGAGAGGCCGGTGGCCAGGAGCTTGTCGAAGGTGTCCTCGGATCGGATCGCCACCCGCAAGCCGATGCCGACGATGCTCACGAAGGCCATGATGATGATCGTTGCTCCGACGAGTCCGAGCTCCTGGGCGATGAAGACGAAGATGAAGTCTGTCTCCTTCGCTGGGAAGTTGATGTTGCCCGTAGCGCCGAGCCCCCTGCCAACCATGCCTCCGTCGGCAAGAGCGAACGCCGCCTGCACGATCTGGTATCCGGTGCCGTAGGGATCTGCGAAGGGGTCCAGCCAGATCGACACGCGCTGCTGGACGTGGCTGAAGGTCCGCCAAGACGCATACGCGCCGGTCGCGAACAACGTCGCCCCGACCAGCAGGTAAGAGGTCCGCTCGGTGGCGACCCAGAGCATCACGATGAACAGGGCGAAGAACAGAAGCGAGGACCCGAGGTCGGTCTGGTAGATCATGACCATGAGGGACATGCCCCACGCGGCAAGGACCGGGCCGAGGTGCTTGGGCTCGGGCAGCATCACGGGGCCGAGCCGCCGCGTGCTCATCGCCAGCAGCTCGCGCTTGTCGACGAGGTAGCCGGCGAAGAAGATCGCGAGCACGATCTTGGCGAACTCGCCCGGCTGGAAGTTCAACGGCCCGGCGCTGACCCAGATCTGGGATCCGTTGATCTCACGACCGAAACCAGGGATGAGCGGCAGGACCAGCAACACGATGCCGGCGAGCATTGCTGTGTAGCGGTACCGCGCGAGGTCGCGCGCTCTGGGTACCAGCACGAGCGTCAGCACGAAGGCACCGAGCCCGATGAGGCTCCAACCCGCCTGCTGGCCCGCCAGCTTCACGTTGAGCCGGGTGATCATCACGTACCCGAGGCCGTTCAACAGGCCAGCGAGCGGCAGCAGCACCGGGTCTGCCTCTGGGGCCCAGCGGCGGGTCGCCAGGTTGGCGAGCAGCAGCATCGCCAGCAAGGTCAACAGGAACTGGACGCTCGACCATGGGTCGTACTGATCCCTGACGTCTGGGCCCTGGAAGGCCAGGACCGAAGCACCGCCGGTGATGACCACCACCAGGAAGAGCAGGCCGAGCTCGGTGTTGCGTCGGGCCGAACCCATTTCAGGGGCGAGTCACGGGCCGGAGGGCTGCGGGGTACCGCCGAGGATCGACGTGCCCGGAGTCATGCCGTCTTGCGCGGTGACCGTCGGCGAACCGGCACCCGTAGGCCTGTCTGTCGCGCCCGGTGTTGACGTGCCCGGGGCGCTGCCGGGGGTGTCGTCCAGCTTGCCCGCACTGGCTCCGAGCGATTGTTGACGTATGGCGCGCTGCGTGTCACGGATGGACTGCACGTAACGCTCGGCGTCTTCTTTGGTCTTCACCTTGAAGCCGCTGGTCAGGTCCTGGCGGAACTGCTGGGGGACATCGTCGAAGCGGATGCCCGTCTGATCGACGACTGTGGGCTTGATGAAGGCCACACCGCCGGGCACACCTTGGAAGATCTTGACCTCGCCGCCTTCGAGGCCCACGTAGTAGCCGGCCGTGCCGAAGTAGACCACCGCGGCGCCGACAACTCCCAGCAACGCGAACAAGGCCACCACGAACAGGGCAACTCGCCACGTGAACCGAGTGCCTCTCTGGTGGCCAGGAACCGATGCTGCGGGCCTGACCGGCCTGCCAGGTGCGACCGCCGACGGGCCGATACTGATCCCCGAACCAGAGGCGCCGGCCGCAGCACCAACCGGGCGGTCACTTGCATCCAGGCCCGGAGTTGTCGACCCCTGAGTTGGCTGTGCCTGCACAGGCGCTGAGTCCCCGTCTGACCCAGGGACGGTCTGTTGAGGCGCTGCGGGTGCACCCGCCTCCCTGCCGACTGCATCTGGAGCGGCAGGCGGAGGCGGGCCGCTCGGGTTGCCGGGACGTGCACGCGCCCCACCGGGGAGGTCGAGCGGTGTGTCGTCGGCCCGCTCGACCTTCACGATCCGGTCGACGTCGGGATCAGGTGGATCTGCGTCCTCGCCGGGCTCAGGCTCGACGTCGACCACCACGACGGTGATGTTGTCACGGCCTCCGGATTCGTCGGCCAGCCGTGCCAGCTCCCCTGCAGCCGTCTGAGGGTCACCGTGCTGGCGCAACACGATCGCCATGTGCTCCTCGGTGACCTCGTTGAAGAGCCCGTCGCTGCATATCAGGTAGCGGTCCCCAGGCAGCGGTTGGAGCTCGAAAAGGTCGACGAGCACGTCGGACTCGATCCCGAGAGCACGGGTCAAGATGTTGCGGTGCGGGTGGACCTCGGCCTCGGCTCGCGTCAGCTGGCCCTGGCGATAGAGGGTCTCGACGAGGCTGTGGTCCTCTGTGATCTGCTCGAGCTGGTCCGTGCCCGTCTTCAACAGGTACAGACGGCTGTCGCCCACGTTGGCCACGGCGAGGCGCTCCTCCCCGTCGACCTCGACCAGTGCCAACGCGCACATCGTCGTGCCCATGCCCTTTAGGGAGGAATCACCGTCAGCCGTCGAGACGACGGCGCTGTTGGATGCCTGCACCGCTTGCGCCAGCCCTTCGGTGCTGAAGTCGGTGAAGGTCGCCTCCAAGGTCTCCGCTGCAACTTCAGAAGCCACCTCGCCCCCACGGTGACCTCCCATGCCGTCAGCCACCGCGAAGAGCTGCTTGTCCTCGGCCACCACCAGGTTGTCCTGGTTCTCTGGCCGTACCTGGCCGATCCGGCTTGCCTCGCCACCCTTGAGGACGCTCATGATCCCGGCCCAAGAGATGAGCGGTCGCGGATCCCATCCCGATCACATGACTGGTCGGGCCGGGGCGGAGCCCCGCTCGTGCACGTGTCGGGTTCGCGCAGTCGACCGGCGGCTCCACCCGACTGGCGCCGGCCAGCGGCTCTCCGTGCGCCTCGCGGGCTCACTGCATCTCCAGGACTGTGTTGCCGACCTGCAGCCGGTCGCCGCGCTGCATGACCATGGGGCCCGACACCTTCTTGCGATTGAGATAGGTCCCGTTCGTGGAACCCATGTCCTCGACAAGGTACTGGCCATCACGGGCCAAGACCCGCGCATGGATCTGTGAGACGAAGGTGTCATCGACTGTGACGTGGCACCCCGCTGCCCGACCCAAGGTGAGCTCGTCACCGAGTGGATAGCTCTGGCCGCGCTGGTCGGGCGGTTCGAGCACGATCAGCTCGGCTCGTCGCGGTGCTTTGGTCCGTGACCTGCGGGCCGCTCGACCCGGAGCCGCCGGCGCGACCTGCCGCGCCACCACAGGTGGCTTGATCTCGGCCCACACCGCTCGCAGCACCCGGAAGAAGAACAGGTACAGCAGAGCGAGGAGGCAGAGCCTCAAGACGAAGAGCAGCTGTTCTGGCACTCGGGACAACACTACTTGCCGTCACGCTTGGCCCCCTGGACGGGAGGCGCCCTGGCCCACCGCCGCCCGCCGTCCTGCCTGCATCTGGGTGCCACCTCGCCGCGGGAGCGAACAGCGACTGCGTATCGGGCTGACGCCAGCTGAAGATGGGCGTCGACAGGGGCTGGCTCCTGGGGCCTCGCGCTCAGGCAAGGGTCGACAGGGTGAGGGCGAAGTCGACGCCAGGGTCAGTCATCCAGCGCTTGATGCTGAGCCCTGCCGAGGCCAGCTCGGCTTCGACTCCCGCCCGGCGGAACTTCGCGGAGATCTCGGTCCGCAGCTCCTCGCCCTCGGCGAACGTGACCGTCATGTCCAGATCCGAGATGTGCACGACCTGCTCACGCAGGGATACGAGGCGCATCTCGATCCACTCCTGGTCACGGTC
>JAHFUU010000273.1 GCA_023264915.1 Microthrixaceae bacterium
TCCTTCTTAATGAACTGGATGATGGCGTCGTCGAGCTCGTCGCCGCCCACGCGGATGGATTGGCTGGTGACGACCCCGCCCAGCGAGATGACCGCGACTTCGGTGGTGCCACCGCCGATGTCGACGATCATGTTGCCGGTTGGCTCTTGGACTGGAAGGCCCGCGCCGATCGCGGCCGCCATGGGTTCTTCGATGATGTAGGCCGGCTTGCGGGCACCAGCGTTCTCGGCCGCGTCCTGCACGGCGCGCTGCTCGACAGGGGTGATCCCCGATGGCACGCAGATGACCATGCGGGGTTTGGCCCATCGGCGCTGGTGCACCTTCTGGATGAAGTACCGAAGCATCTTCTCGGTCACGTCGAAGTCGGCGATGACCCCGTCCTTGAGCGGTCTGATCGCCTGTATGTGGCTCGGGGTTCGGCCGATCATCCGCTTGGCTTCTGACCCGACAGCGACGGGCCGTCCGTCCTTGACGTTGACGGCAACGACCGATGGCTCGTTCAACACGATGCCCTCGCCGCGGACATAGACGAGGGTGTTGGCAGTGCCCAGGTCGACCGCCATGTCGCGGCCCATGATGGAAGAGAGTGACGGAGGCACAGGATCCCGGCGTTCGATTGAGGCCCCGGCGGGCGGGGCGGGAGGCGGACAGTTCGTTTCGATGCCAGCCGCCACCTGGAGGACCTCAGCAACCAGCGGGCGGGGGCAAGCACCAGAGTTCGGTGAGAAGGCTAGGCCACGTTGCCATGGGCTGCTTCACCGAGCTGACCAGAGTGCCTGGATCACCCGTACCTGCCCCTTGGACCTTCTCTGTGTCGCCCGAGCCTAGCCGCTCGTAATGGAAATGCAACATGCCTGGTGAGGGCCCTCTTCGGCTTCTGCCTGCACGTTTCACTCCACATCCCCGGTGATCGAGGCAGTGCTCGAGATCTCGAGGGCGATGCTGTTCCAGCGGCTGGAACGATCGAACCGAGCTGGGCGCATGGGCCAGACTGACCACTTCTCAGTGTCTGCTCACACGTTCGTGCTCGGCGGTCACTTCGGAGGACACCGTCAGGACCACGCTCAGCGTGTGGCGCTGAGGTTCGGGAACCAGATATCGATCTCGCGCTCGGCTGAGTCGATCGAGTCCGACCCGTGGACGAGGTTCTCGGTGAACAAGATGCCGAGGTCACCGCGGATGGTGCCTGGTGGCGCCTCGCGAGGGTTCGTCGGCCCCATCATCGTGCGAACCACCTTCCACGTGTCCTCTGGCCCCTCGACGACCAAGACCATCGCGGGCGAGCGCGTGATGAACTCGATCAGCTCGCCATAGAAGGGCTTGCCTTCATGCTCGGCATAGTGACGAGCCGCCGTGGCCTCGTCGACCTGCCGGAGCTCGGCGGCCACGATGGTCAGGTTCCGTCGTTCGAAGCGGGCGATGATCTCACCGACCAGCCCACGTTCGACGGCGTCGGGCTTGCAGATGACAAGGGTGCGGTCCATAGGGCGTCGAATCTACGCGCGCTGCCCAGCATCGCAGAAACCAGCTTCACCCCCGAGGGGCCCCCGTGAGAGCTTCCCGAACGGCACCTGCCACATAGAGGGAACCTGTGACGAGGATCGCATCGTCGGGTCCCGCCAGGGCCGTCGCCGTTTCCACGGCCTCGGTTGGATCGGCGATGGCTGTGGCAGCGGCACCAAGCTGGCGAGCGAGGTCGGCCAGCTCTTCAGCAGGCACGCCGCGGGGTGACGGTGCGGTGGTGGCAACCACGACATCGGCGTGTTGCGCGTCCAGCGCGTCCAGGATCGGCCGCGGGTCGCGACCGGCAAGCATCCCGACCACAAGGATCCGGCGACCATCGAAGCTGAACTCCTCGGCCAGGGTCGTCGCCGCGGCATCGGCCCCCTCGACGTTGTGTGCGCCGTCGATGATCACCAGCGGCGCGTGGCCGACCACCTCGAACCGTGCCGGGATCACGACCCTCTCGAAGGCGCTGCGCAGCACATCAGCATCGAGGTCGCGACCGAAGAAGGCTTCGACGCTGGCAGCCGCAACCGCGGCGTTCTGCGCCTGGTGGGAACCGTGAACCGGCACGAGCACACCTTCGATCGTTCCCCCCGGCAGCCGGAGGTCGACCAGCTGCCCTCGGACTGCAACGCTCAGGTTCGAGACGTCGAAGTCACGGCCTGCAACCCACAACGGCTGGTCAGCGCCCGTCGCCGCCTCGAAGAGCCGCACGAGATCGGGATCGCGCTCGCCCACGACGACCGCAGAGCCAGGCTTGATGATCCCGGACTTCTCGCCTGCGATCTTGGCTCGCCAGTCACCCGTGAAGTCGGTGTGGTCATGGCCGATGTTGGTGATCACCGAGACAGCGGCGTCGATGACGTTGGTGGCATCGAAGCGTCCGAGCAGGCCCACCTCCACAACAGCGGCAGCGACTGGCAGCTGTGCAAACCAACTGAGCGCGGCCGCCGTGAGCACCTCGAAGTAAGAAGCTCGGACACCCGCCACGACCTCCGCGTCAGCGATCTCGGCGATGATCCGCGCGAGGGAGGCGTCGTCGATATCGCCGCCTCGAGCCGGCTTGCGCCGCGCGACGACGTTCCCGTCGGTTCCAACTCCGAGCAGGGCCTCACCGGTCCATCGCATCCGCTCGTTCACGCGGGTGAGATGGGGGCTCGTGTAGGTACCGGTGACCAGGCCATGCTCTTCGAGCAGGGCCTCGATCATCGCGGCGACCGAGCCCTTGCCATTGGTGCCCGTGACGTGGACCACGGGGTACGAGCGGTGGGGGTCACCCAGGACCGACATGAGGGCCTGCATGCTGTCAAGCGAGAGCCCATCGACCCTGCCGGCCGCCAGGTTCGGGCTCTTCTCCCGGTCGTGGTGCGCCTCGAGGTAGGCCAAGGCGTCGTCGTAGCCGAGCGGTTGGGAGCTCACAGGGGGACCCTACATGGGCTGGCCTGGCTGAGATCCCAAGGCGGATGCCAGAGCGACCACACCAGGCTCAACAACGTCTTCCCAGAGTGGGCGCACCCGAACCACTCGACGATTTGGCCCGCTATCAGGCAACTGCCATTGCTGTCACATCGAGGGGAGGAGCAGGAGACCGCTTCGCGACGCCCGACATGACGATCGCGGCGGCGTAGAAGGGAAGTACCACGGCGGCGGTGAGGGCGAACAGCCCATCGGTCGGAAGCGAGAACCACCCAACGCTGGAAACACCTATGACGAGCAATGCCGCAACGCCGAAGCGGCACACGGTGAGGATGGTGTGGGGCCGCCCGTCAAGCGCCGTCGAGTACGTCACGATGCTCAAGAGCAACATCCCGGCGAAGACGATCATCGCCGGACGGTCGAGGAATCCCTGGGACACCCACCAGAACAGCTCCATCGTGAGGACACCTTGCAGGACCACCTCGGCGGTGCTCCAAGCCGTAGCCAGAAGGTCGGCCTCTGGCCGGTACCTCTCATAGGCGCGACGTTGGGCCTCGGTCTTCAGCTCGGCGACAGGGTGCTCGGAGGCAACCTCGCTCGGGCGCCAGTTCGTGTGAGCGAGCCAGATCCACACCTTGTCGCGTACGGACCCCGCGCGCACCGTGTCCTTGATCATCTGCCACCAGTGCGCATAGTCCATCCGCAGCGGGTTGTAGGTGCGGAGGGGACGGGTCAGCCCGTATACGGGTGGGACGTCATCGAGCTCGGGTTGGTAGGTCCCGAACATGTGGTCCCAGATCGACAGCAAGGCGCCGAAGTTCTTGTCGATGTACGCCTCGTTGATCGCATGGTGCACGCGATGCTGGGCCGGTGTGACGATGACCTTGCCGAGAGGGCCTAGCTCGCCGAAGAAGCACGTGTGGTACCAGTTCGTGGCGATCAGTTGCACTCCGCTCATCAGAAGAACCAGCTTGGGTTCGACGCCGAGCACTGCAAGCGGCACGAGGATCACGAACCGGATGCTGATCGGTGTGCCCCCGTTTCGCAGGGCCGACGCGATGTTGATCTCCTCGGGTGTGTGGTGGACCAGGTGGGTCTGCCACAAGACGTTGAACCTGTGGGCAGCGCGGTGAAGCCCGTAGAAGCCAATGTCCAGCGTCAGGAAGGTCAAGGCCCACGACAGAGGCGACGACCCGAGGTCGGTCACCGCCAGCTTGGCCTCGAGCCACTCGTAGCTGACAAAGGTGAAGATCAGGCCGGCGCCAGTGACGGTGAGGTTCCACATCCCTGAGGTGAAGCTCGCGGCGGCGTCCAGGGCACTCGTGTAGTACCGCCGCTTGAGCATCCGACTCGCGACGAGCTCGGCCATGGCGAGGCTTGCGAGGAAAGGGATGGCTATGAGCATCCCGAGTGCTGTACTTCGGTCAACCATTTGACATGACTCCCCGAGAGGCCTGACCGCTACGAGTGCACGATCCTAATCGTCTGGCGGGGCTCCGCCCCGGCCCGACGAGTCATGTGATCAGGACGCGATCCGCGACCCTTCCCAACAAGCCGATCGTGGTGGTGCTGGGATCCTTGAGGCAGGCGCTCACCGCGGAGCTAACGAGCTTCACGTCGACCCTCGCGGGGACCTTCCCTTGGAGGGCGGACTCCAGTGGCCACTTGTCCTTCTCGAACGCATCGGCAACGCACGTCGCCTGTGCCCGGTCCAAGGGATCGGTCCCGTTGCCGACGCTGACTTGATCGAACCGGTGGGGCCCGGGCTGCTGGAGCTGCTCGACGAATCGTTGCCGGGCAGGCTTGTCCGGCTCGGCAGAGCAACCCATGACAACTGCGAGCCCGAAGATGACCGCTACGACGGCGAAACCACGCCCACAGAGCCAACACGCCGGCTCGGGTTGCAGCACCGGTCTCAAGCGGTGACCCGTGAGCCGAGGGATGCCCGGCTCAGGAAGCAGCGCGGCG
>JAHFUU010000274.1:0-659 GCA_023264915.1 Microthrixaceae bacterium
GGCAGTATGGCAAGACCTGGTGGGGACAGGCGTGGGTCGACGCCTTGGAGCGCAAGGCTCATCTTGACCCCAATCGCTTGCCCAGAGGGAGGACGTATGCGCGCCAGAACCGGGTGATGCGCCTCGAGGTAGAGCCTGGATTGGTCACAGCGTTCGTGCAGGGTTCTCGGGCTCGGCCGTACCGCGTGCAGCTGGGTGTTCGCCGCCTGGGTCAGGATCAATGGGATGGGGTGCTCGACGCGATCGCGGCGAAAGCTGCCCATGCGGCTGCTCTGCTCGACGGTGACCTCGATCCCGGTGTCGTCCAGGACGCCGAGCTGGCCGGAGTCGACCTGCTTCCTGGGCCGGGAGAGTTGAGCCCCGAGTGCTCGTGCCCTGATTGGGCAGACCCCTGCAAGCACTCGGCGGCGGTGTGCTACCTGGTCGCCGACGAGCTGGATGCGGATCCGTTCAACCTGCTGCTGCTTCGGGGGAAGCCACGGAACGAGGTGCTCGCTGCCATCCGTGCACGTCGGCGCAGGCAACATCCAGACTCGGCTCGGCGAAAGCCAGACCGAAGCGATGGTGTCACAGCAAGGGAGCTGTTTGCGGCCGATCGCGAACCGGTCGATCGCGACGCCCTGTTGCGCCTTGGGAACACAGACCTGGGACCAGTGCCC
>JAHFUU010000274.1:669-2897 GCA_023264915.1 Microthrixaceae bacterium
CCACCTCCGCTGGCAGTCGACCCCCCAGAGGCCAGCGGTATCGATGCCTCGGACCTGGATGCGCTTGCCACCGATGCTGCCTGCCGCGCACATGCCATGCTCACCGACGGCGCCGACAGTGGTCTCGAGCTCTCCGAGGACAGTGACCTCGTCCGCCGTGCTGCGTCAGTCCTCTTCCGCCCGTCCGGGCCTTCTGGGGGTGATCAAGTCGCGCTGGCGAGGCTCGCCAGGCGAGCACGCCGGCCGCTGCGCCAGCTCGAGCGTGAGGCCACCGCCTGGCATCACGGCGGTCAAGAAGGTCTTGAGGTCCTCGATGAGAGCTGGGATCCCAGTGCCGAGCAGATCGAGGAAGGGCGACGGGCCCTATCCCGCCTGGGCGGCCGTGTCCGAGCGCGTGGCAACCGGTTGACCGCTGGTGAGGTGCAGCTCCGGCTCGCCCGCAGCGGGTGCTGGTACCGCCTCGACGATGATGGCGGCCAGTGGGAGATCAGTCGTGGACCGTGCGCCGATCCAGACGAGCTGGTGTGACTGCCAAGCGCGTGGCGGTCGAAGCTGATGCGGATGCCAGTCAGGTTCCTCGGATGATCGCCGCGGCCACGTCGGTAATCTGATCGGCCGGGGTGAGAAGGCAATCGACCTTGCCGGCCAGAAGGTCAAGGCTGTCCACTCTGGCCTCAGTGTCGTCGTCGGGGTGAAGGACTGCGAGCATCACGAGCCGGCCGAGCGAGTCGCGGTCATCGAGGCGCTCGGTCTCTGGTCCCGGCCAGATGACTCCCTGAAGGGAGTGCCCGGCCACGGTCATGGATCTGATGTCGATGGTCGCTGGCGAGTCGATGAACGTGAAGCCCTCGCGCTCGCAAGCCTCGCTGAGCTGCTTGTCCAAGGCCCCAAAGGCGGGGATGAGCACCGTGCCTGCCGGGCCCTGCATCCCGAATGCGCCGAGTCGAACCTCGTCTGGTCCGGCCGGCAGCCATGCCGCCACCCGCTTCTCGAGCGCCGCCAGGATGCCGTCATGGTCAGGTGATCCCATCTGGAACCGCCTGCCCTCATAGAAGCCGTTTCGCAACCCCGTGGTTCCCCCAGCGTCGCCATCGTCAAGGAGAACCACCGTGTAGGCGATAGGTGCGCCGGGATCCTCGATCAAGCATTGATCGAGGACTTCACGGATCCGATCGCCTGCATCGTCGGAGTTGAACCGGATGCCCATGCGAACGGTGCTGACTTGGGCTGCAACCGTTCCCGCCCACTCCAGCGCGTCGAGATCGACGCCGCACGAGCACGGTTCAGGCTGGACGTAGCGGGTGCCGTCGGGGCCGGGATCGAGGCTCACCGTGGCGAGGGTCGGGAAGGGTGGATCCTCGTCGGTCCGCAACAAGCCCCGCAAGCGGAACTCGGTCACGCTCCGCTCCACGTCATCTCTGATCAGGTCGGGTTGTGTCGCGAAAGCCTCCGCCAGAGCCGAGGTGATCCCATCGACGGTCCGCTCACCGTCGCATCGTGCCCAGACCATCCCCCCCGTCACGTTGACGGTGTGAACGGTTCGCAGGCCCAGATCGACGAGCATCACGTCGGACTCCCCATCCCTCACAAGGGGCACGATGTCGGGTCGTGACGACGCGACCATGTCGCCTGTCGTCTCGATCGCCCCCTCGCGCGGGGCCTGGTCCTGTTCGGCCACGGAGACCGATGCTACTAACTTCGGTTCTTGCTGGCGGGTGCTGGCCCGGGTTCCATCGGGCTGGCAGGTGCCCGACGGTGTTCCGCTGGGTCCGGGCCCGGACCTGCCACAATCTAGGGATGGGCGTGCGATCGGACTGCCGCCACTACTCGAGCCGTTCCAGCGGCGAAGAGGTCATCCAGCGCTGCCGTGTCGGCGCCAACGACGACACGCCCTTCGCCTGCCCCGAGGGCTGTGTGTTCTTCGAGGCTCGCAACATCTCGAGCATGGGCTGGCAGCGTCACCCGACCGACGAGGGCACTGACAGCGATTCGCGCTAGAGGGCTCCGCCCGGCCCGACGAGTCTCGTTGTGGTCAGCGGAGAGCCTTCGTCACGACCTCTGCTGTGTCCTGCTGCGTGAAGGCCCTGGCGTCCTTGGGGACGTTGACGGGACCGATCCTGACGACGATGGTGCGGCTCCCCGGGTCGACGGAGATGATCTGGCTGCCCAGGCCCAGCGCCCAGTACATGTCCTCTGGCGCACCCGGCGCCATCTGAGAGTCAGGCCGG
>JAHFUU010000274.1:2907-4866 GCA_023264915.1 Microthrixaceae bacterium
ACCACCGGTCTCGCCAGTCGTGGGCTGCATGGGGCTCGCGAGCTTGCCCCGCCGGTTGAGCCACCAGAGGTAGCCGTAAGCCGCATTGAGGTCCTGGGACGGCTGCCCAGTCGCCTCGTCCACGTATGCAGCCGGAACGATCTGGTGCCCGTCCCAGTTGCCCTTGTTCAGCATGAGGTAGCCGAAGCGTGCCATGTCGCGGCACGTTGACGAGAGGCCCATGAACGTCAGGGTCCCCCCGGAGGGATCCTTGCGCATCTCGGAGTGGGTCATGCCTATCGGTCCCAGGAGCCGCTCTTGCGCATAGGCCGCTGCTTCCTGTCCGGTTGCCTTGCGCAGGACCGCAGAGAGGGTCTGGATGGCGGAGTTGTTGTAGGCCCAGATCGATCCGGGTGGACCGTCCTGGGGCAAGGAGACGGCGAAGGCAGTCTTGTTGGGCTCCTGGGTCGCCATCCTCACATAGTCAGTAGCGGGATCCCAGTGGCGCCCCGAGTTGTTCGACAACAAGTTGCGGACGGTCACCTCAGCGCTCTGTGAGCCCGCCCACTCGGGTATGTACTTGGACGCCTTGTCGCTTATCGACAGCTTGCCGTCGGCCTGGGCGATGCCCACCAGAACACTGGTGTAGGACTTGGTGGCAGAGAACACCTCCTGGGTGCTGTCAGGGCCGGTGCCGTTCCAGTACCACTCCTTGACGAGCTTCCCGTCTCGGACCACCACGAGACAGCTGGATCCTCCCTGCTCGGCATGTTGAGCGATCTCCTCGAGCCTGGACGCATCGAACCCCGCCGTAGCAGGGTCGATCGTGGGCCACTCCGTTCCCGGGAACGTCACTGCCCTGCCAGGCCCCGGGTTGGCCGGGCCGGCCGCGACCGCGGTCGTGCCCGTCAATGGCACCGATGTCGCGGGCTGGACCGACCCGGACGTTCCTCCGCAAGCCGAGACGGCTGTCGCGACAGCTGCGAGCAGGGCGTAGGCGCGCCTGGACCGAGGTGATCCGCTCATCGGTCCCTCGGAGGTGCTTGCTGGCATCTGGTCCCTCGTCGTCACGGCTGTTGCCGGCGATGGTGACCGATCGGGTATATGGGACGCGTAGTGCGAGAGGCATCGGTCACACGCCTCGTCCCACAGGCGGCCACCGCTCCGGCGGTTCGGTTCCGAGACATGCCGGGCGATCGGAGGCAGAGCCTCACTGGTAGGGTGCCCAACTGGTGGAACCGACGATCCCAGCCACGGTGGTCAAAGGCCGATCAGACAGGTCTGGACAGATGGCCAGATCGTGGCCGAGCCTGGTTCGATCCCGCGCATGAGGCTGCTGGTAACAGGTGGCGCCGGTTTCATAGGCGCAAACTTCGTCCACTACACGTTGCGCAACCGCCCCAACCACGAAGTCGTCGTCATCGACTCGCTCACGAGCGCGGGAAGTCGTTCCAACCTGGGACCAGCCCTCGAGCACGTCGAGTTCGTGGAGGGGGACGTCTGTGACGCCGCCCTGGTCGACGAACTGGTCGAACAGGTCGATGTGGTCGTGCACTTCGCGGCTGAGAGCCACAACGACAACTCGTTCCTGTACCCGCTCAGGTTCGCCGAGACCAACGTGATGGGAACCGTGAACCTGCTCGAGGCTGTCCGCAAGCACGGCCGGCGCATGCATCACGTGTCCACCGACGAGGTGTACGGCGATCTCGCCCTGGACGACCCTGCCAAGTTCACGCCGGAGCGCCCGTACCGGCCCTCCAGCTACTACTCGGCGAGCAAGGCAGCTGCTGATCACTTCGTCCGGGCCGCGCATCGCCAGTTTGGTCTTGCGGTCACGATCTCGAACTGCTCCAACAACTACGGGCCGTACCAGCACATCGAGAAGTTCATACCTCGCCAGATCACCAACGTGCTCGAAGGCATCCGGCCCAAGGTGTATGGCGACGGGACGAACGTCCGTGACTGGATCCACGTCGATGA
>JAHFUU010000010.1:0-12556 GCA_023264915.1 Microthrixaceae bacterium
CTTCGTGAACGATGGATCGTCAAGGGCAAGAAAGCCCATCTCTGCCACCGCTTCCTCGAAGTCGTCGGCAAGAATCCGGATCTTCCCACATCCGCCGAACTGGGAATCCGATGCGCACACGTAGCAGCGCCGACCATCTGACTTCGGGCGGGCGACGAGATTCGCTTCGCACAGATCACACGTCGCCAACCCACCTGTGAGTAGATACCGCCTAGAGCGAGTGTTGCTACGCCGGGACGGATCGAGGAGCTTCGCCCTTAGACGCTCCACCTTCGACTTCTCAACGATCGGCGGCCACTCTGCCTCCGCAACAAAGTCGCCCTTGTGCTCCCGCCATCCGGCAATGCGAGCTGAGGTAACCAATCGACGTAGAACGGTCGGCTTCCATGCCGTCCCGGTGACGGTCTTGATCCCCCGGCGCTCAAAGTCGTTGGTCACGCCACGTAGGGACTCGCCTGCCAACAAGCGATCCACTGCCTCTCGAATTAGCTCCGCTTCATTGTCACGAACGGTGCGCCGGTCCTGCTCGAAGCCGAACGGTCGAGTACCGCCGCCAGACACCTTCCCCGCCTTCGCAAGCTCAAGGTGCTTCCTTCGTAGGCGTTCGCTCTTGTGCTCGGACTCGTGACGAGCAACGTCGCCGACGATCCTCGCCGACAGCCGACCAGATGGAGTGGTCAGGTCGTAGTCGCCAGCCTGGACCGTGGCCAACGTGACTCCGGTGCGTTCGACGAGATCAATGAACTGGTTCAGCTCAAGTGGCGAGCGGTGAAGCCGGTCAGGGTGCCAGATGATCACGGAGTCAATCCGGCCAGCCTCGATGTCGCTCAGCAGCCGCTCGTATTCGGGCCTGGCCTTCCCGCTGTACGCCGACGTGTCGTTGTCGACGTAGACACCCGCCACTGGCCAACCACGACGCTCAGCAAGCGCCTCACAGTCCTCTCGTTGGCGATCGACGCCCAGTCTGGTGTCATTGGGGTCGGACGAGATCCGGCAGTAGATGCCTGCGGTGGTGGGCTGCTCATCGGCGGTGTGCTTCATAGAACAATTTCGTAGTCTACCGTGGGCGAGGCTGATCTCTCCGGGACTCAGCCATGACGCCCCGCCGCCGATCATGGCCACCGAGGAGGCGCCGTGATGAGGGGCACGGAACGGGGGCCTGGCGATGAGGCCTCCCGCAGGCAGCTTCGCGCCCGCTGCTGAGTGGATGCGCGTCGCCAGCACCGAGTCGTCGGGGTCGAGCCGTGGCAGCAAGCCCGCGAGCCGCCGGGCGAGCATCGTCTTGCCGCCGCCGGGAGGGCCGTACATCAACAGGTGGTGCCCGCCCGCCGCTGCCACCTCGAGCGCATGCCTGGCGACTGGTTGACCGCGGACCTCACAGAGGTCAGGCGGCTCGCCTTCGAGCTCGGGCGGAGGCGCCTGTGGCCGCTGCGGCCACGGCTCGCCGTGCTCGACCGCGGCGATCAGCTCGCTGAGGGTCGCGACCGAGCGCACCTCGTGGCGCCCCACGAGCTCGGCTTCAGATGCCGCCGAGTGCGACACGACCACAGAACGGGTGCCGATCGCATCGACCATCGACAGCGTGCCTGGCACTGCGCGCACCGAACCGTCAAGGCCCAGCTCGCCTATGAACGACCAGTCGTTCAGCCACGGTCCGGACAGCTGCTCGTCGGCTGCGGCAACTGCCAGGGCCATGGCCAGATCGAGGCCCGATCCGCCCTTTCGAAGACCCGACGGCGCGAGGTTCACCGTGATCCGCCGCCCTGGCCACTGGAGCCCACTGGTCAGCAGGGCGGCCCGCACGCGGTCCCGGGCCTCGCGGCACACCGCGTCGGGTGATCCCACGACGGTGAACCCCGGAAGCCCCTTCCCGACATAGACCTCGACGCAGACGGCGTGACCGTCGACGCCGAGCAGCGTGGCAGAGCGGGCAGTGGCGAACATCGAACCCTCCACATGGGTGGCGTCTTTGAGGCCGCTGACCGGCAAGGGCGATGGTGGGCTTCGCAGCCACCATCGGCTGGGTGCCGCGGTGCTCGCATCTGAGCACACGTCCGGCACCGAAGGGGGTCGATCGACCGAGGGCGTCTCCCGCCGAGGGCTCACCCTAGCGAGCATGCGATGGGAGGTCCATAGCCCCGCCGGGGGCCATCGGGGGCCATGGCTCGAGCCTGGCGAACCATGGCTGGAAGGTGCGGAGGGGCCCACGCTTCCGACGGGACAGTAGAAGCGAGGGCCCCTCACGCTAGGCCAGTCCGAGGACGGGAGGTTCGAACTGGCAGGACAAATCTACACAACCCCGAGCCGAAATCAATAATCAAGTTGCGCTATCTCACCCCATTTGAGCTGCGTAACTCAGCCAAATTGATGAACGATGTTCAGCCGATCGTGATCGACGGCCCGGTCAGGTGCAAGCATCAAGTGCCCGGCAGGGCGGCCGGGACGCATCCGGTGAGACCACCTGGGCCCGCCACGGAAACGTCGCTCTTGCGCCGAGCCGGCATCGGTAGACGGCAGGCCCAGACGGCAGGCCCTGCGGGCGATCCGGCCCGTCTGGCCGCCGATATGCTCAGGCGGTGCAGCTTGTCTTCATCCGTCACGGGCAACCCGCGTGGGACCTCGATGGCCTGGCTGTGGACAACCCCGGGCTCACCGATATCGGCCACGAGCAGGCTGCCAGGCTGGCAGAACGACTCAGCTGCATCGACACCCTGGCCGTGGACGAGCTGCTCGTGTCACCGCTCGTCCGAGCCCAGCAGACCGCCGCTCCGATAGCGGATGCGCTCGGGCTTCGGCCGAGCACGCTCGAGTGGCTCCGCGAGATTCAGGCACCCGCGTTCGAGGGCACGCCCACCCAACAGGTCCAGAGGGTCTTCGAGGAGAACCGCGGCCGCTCGGTCGACGACCTCTGGGATGGGCTGCCGGGCGGTGAGAGCTTCCGCGACTTCCACGAGCGGGTCACCGGAGGGGTCCGCGGGCTCCTTGCCGACGCTGGGGCTGTTCCCGTGTCGCCAGCTCCTCCGATGTGGAAGCTCGACCATGCTGAAAGGGTGGTCATGGTCGTCGCCCACGCGGGCACCAACGCCACCGCGATCGGCTTCTTGCTGGGCATCGCTCCGGTGCCCTGGGAGTGGGAGCGGTTCGTCTCGTTCCATGCATCGGTGAGCACGCTCGTGCCCATGTCGATCAGCGGCGCGAGCTCGTTCAGCCTGTTCAGGTTCTCTGACGTGGGCCACCTGCCCGAAGAGCTACAGACTCGCTGATTGCCCAGGCGGGCCTCGATGTCGTAGCGGCCTCCGGCGTCAGGCCGTGGAGTGTGACCGATGAACCAGGCGCGGAGCTGACCGGACATGCACGCTCCGGATCAGAACGCACCCTCGATGATTTCGATCTCGTCAGCGAGGATGGCGGCGACGTCGAAGCGGATCTGGCGGGGCCTCACCGGTGACTCGTCCAGCCAGCGGGCTGCCAGATGGCGCAGGCGCTGCCTCTTGTCGCGGGTGACCGCCTCGGCCGGCGAGCCGTAGGAATCAGATGTCCGCGTCTTCACCTCGCAGAAGACGATCGTGCGGTTCTTGCAGAGGACGAGGTCGATCTCGCCCTCACGGCAACGCCAGTTGCGGTCCAGCACCTCGTACCCGTCGGCCATGTACCAGTCCGCGGCCATCGATTCGCCATGGATGCCCAGAGCCTGGCGCTTTGAGGTCACGGAAGGCTCAGTCGCGCTTCTCTTTGACCTTGGCTGCCTTGCCGATCCGATCGCGCAAGTAGTAGAGCTTGGCCCGGTTGACGTCGCCGCGGGTGGCGACCTCGATCTTTGCGATCGTGGGTGAGCAGAGGGGGAAGGTGCGCTCGACTCCCACGCCGTAGCTGACCTTCCGGACCGTGAAGGTCTCGCGGATGCCCGAGCCCTGACGGCGGATCACGACGCCTTGGAACACCTGGATCCGTTCCTTGGACCCCTCTACGACGCGGACGTGCACCTTGAGCGTGTCACCCGGCGCGAAGTCGGGGATGTCGTCGCGCTGGCTGCGCATGTCGACTATGTCGATCGAGGAGTTCATCGTCTTCTCCCGGGCGGGGGCCCTTTCCTTGAACCTCGCCAAAGGATAGGTGGACCCTGACACCTCGACAAAGCTGGGCGTCTCGGGTAGGCACCCGCGAGGGCGTCGCGAAGCCCGCGCCGAACGCTCCTCGAGGAGCTCGCTGTCGCCGCGGCCTCGCTACCGACGTGCCGGTCGTGGACATGCCGGTCCCGACAGGTGCAGGTCGTGGACGGTGCCGGTGGTGGACGGGTCGTGGACGGGTGCCGGTCATGGACATGCCGGTCAGGGATCGGTCCGCTCCTCGATGAGCTCGGTGTCAGCTGGGCCAAGCCCGCCTCGTGCCTCGATCAGGTCCGGTCTGTTCTCGACGGTCCGCGCGAGAGCCTCCGCGCGCCGCCACCTCCTGACCCTCTCGTGGTCACCACTCAACAAGACCGGAGGCACCTCCCAGCCCCGAAACGACGCCGGCCTCGTGTACTGGGGGTGCTCGAGGAGACCTTCGCTGAACGACTCGTCCTCACCAGAGGCGGAGTTGCCCATGACACCTGGAACGAGTCGTGCCACCGCCTCGATCACCACCATCGCGGCAACCTCACCGCCGGCAAGGACGTAGTCGCCTATCGAGAGCTCGCCGTCCACCAGGTGCTGGCGCACGCGGTCATCCACGCCTTCATAGCGACCGCACACCAACGAGAAACCACCGGTGCCGGACAGCTCACCCGCAAGCGCCTGGTCCAGACGGCGACCGCCGGGGCCGAGCAGCAGCAGCGGGCGCGGAGGCTTGACGCGCTCGACCGTGTCGAAGATCGGGCCTGGCATCAGCACCATGCCCGCTCCCCCACCGTAGGGCGCGCCGTCAACGGTACGGTGGTGATCGGTGGTGGCGTCACGGAGGTCGTGCACGCGCAGGTCGATCAAGCCCTGCCCCTGTGCCCGGCCGATGAGGCTCTCAGCGCCGAAGGCCCGAACCAGAGCCGGGAAGATCGTGATGACGTCGATGCGCATGGGACGTGTGCTCCTCACAAACCATAGGTTTGCCGGCCGGCGAGCCGGTCAGCGAAGCGGCTCCTTGGCGGCAACGCCTCCGCCTGACGGCCCGGCACCTGGAGCTGAGCTCGCACAGCCGCTCACGGGCGCGTACCGGACAGGTCAGCCGTCCTCCAGGAGGCCGGGCGGCGGGTCGACGACCAGCCGCCGGTCCCGGTCCCAACCGAGCACGAAGTTGAGAGGCACGAGCGCGCCGGATTCGAGCTCGAGCAGGTCAGACGCGGGGTTGTCGACGAGGGCGACCACCTTGCCCTGCTCGGCACCGCCCTGGGTGATCACCGTGGCGCCGATGACCTGGTGTGCCCACAGCGCATCGGGATCGTCTGGGTCCTCGATCGCGTGCGCGCGGATCACGATGCCACGAAGCTCGTCAGCGGCCTCGCGCGAGTCGACCCCCTCGAACTTGACGATCCACCGGTGCTGGTGGGGCTGGGCCCACTCGACGATCAACGGACCGAGGTCGCAGAGCACCTCGGTCCGTCGGGCGAGCCGGCCCTCGACGTTGGTGATCAGCGTGACGATCACCTCGCCACGCAGTCCATGGGGGCGGTCGACCCGCCCGATCTCCAGCAGGACTGCGCCCCCGCCCGATGAGTCATGTGATCGGGATTGGATCGGCACGGGAACCCTCTGCCAGTGGTGGAGGATGGAGGCAGCGCAGGGCAGCGCAGGCCTACTCGACGAACTCGATGTCGATCTCGACCGCGTCCTTGGCGGCGGCCGCTCGGGTGACCCGCCGCACCGACTTGGCGACACGGCCTCGCTTCCCGATCACACGACCGAGGTCACCCTGCCCGACGTGCACGTTGAGCACGACACGCGGGCTTGATTCGTCGACCTCGATCCGGACGGCGTCTGCATCCTCGACGATCTCGCGCACGAGGTACTCGAGCACCCGCGTCGCTGTGGCCGCGGGAAGGCGGTTGTGCTCTTCGATGTCGGCCTCGGGTGCGTCGTCGCCGCTGCCGCTCACGAGGCTGCCTCAGCCGCTGCCGGCTCGGCGAGGGTCGGCGTGCCGGGCCGTCGCTGATCGCTTGGCGCCTCGAACTGCTCCCACGCGCCGCTGATCTTCAGCAGGCGCCGCACCGACTCGGTGGGCTGCGCGCCCTTGTCGAGCCATGCCACCGCCTTGTCGTTGTCGATCACGATGGTCGACGGGTCAGTCCGGGGGTTGTAATGACCGACGATCTCGATGAAGCGCCCGTCTCGCGGCGAGCGTGCGTCGGCGGCGACGACGCGATAGGTGGGTTGCTTCTTCTTGCCCATCCGCATGAGACGGAGCTTGACCACGTTGGTGTTCCTCTTTCGTCGATCCAGGCCACCGAGAGGGAGCTCTGGGGTCTTGGTTCGGATCCAGTCGATCCGGAACCTCAGATGTGGTGACCGGGCAACCCGATCTGTGCCGGGAATCGATGTTCCCGGCCACATATGGTGCGCCAACGGCCACCCTCGCGGCAAGCCGGTCGATCACGGGTTCGATGCGCGGCCCTCACCGACGCTTTGGCAGCTGACCTCGGGGAAGTCCCATGCCGGGGTCACCGAAGCCCTCCAGCTCACCGGATTGGACCATGGCGGCCACCTCGTCCTCGGTGGGAGCGTCGAGATCCGGCAGTCGGGCCAGCACCTGGCCTCCTTTGGGCGTGACCCGCCCACCCTTCTTGCCCTTCTTGGGCGGCGGTCGCTTCTTGGCTCCCCCGGCCCCCGCAGCTGGCGGTAGGGTCAAAGCCGCAGGCCCACGGCCCTTCGGCGGCTTTCGCGAGCCCTTGCGCAACTTCTTGGAGCCCCGGCCGAACTGCTGCTTGAGCATGTGCTGCATCGCCGAGAACTGCTTGACGAGCTGGTCGACGTCGTGTGCCTGCTGGCCTGACCCGGCAGCTATGCGCGCCCTTCGCGAGGCGTTGATGACATCGGGGTGCTGCCGCTCTTCGGGTGTCATCGAGTGGATGATGCCCTCGACACGTGACAGCTCACGGTCGTCGATCTCGGTGTCACGCAGCTCTTTGGGCATCCCGGGCATGAGCTTGAGGAGGTTGCCGAGCGAGCCCATCTTCTTGACCTTCTGCATCTGGGCCAGGAAGTCCTCGAGGGTGAACTCACCACCCAGCAGCTTGCCTGCGGCCTCCTCTGCCTCGTCTTGGTCGAAGGCCTCCTGTGCCTGTTCGGCAAGAGACAAGATGTCGCCCATGCCGAGGATCCGCCCGGCAAGCCTGTCCGGGTGGAAGAGGTCGAAGTCCTTGAGCTTCTCGCCGGTGGACGCGAAGGCGATCGGCTTGCCGACGACCTCCTTGACCGACAGGGCGGCCCCGCCGCGGGCATCCCCGTCGAGCTTGGTCAGGATCACGCCGTCCAGATCGAGGGTCTCATGGAACGCTTCGGCGGTCTGAACAGCGTCCTGGCCTGTCATCGCGTCGATGACGAGGAACGTGTAGTGGGGCTCTACGGATGCTGAGATGTCGCGGACCTGCTGCATCATCTCGTCGTCGATGGCCAGGCGGCCCGCGGTGTCGATGATGACGACGTCGCGGCCCATCCGCTTTGCCTCGGCCAAGCCTGCTGCGGCGGCTGAGACCGGGTCGGTGGGCTCGGAGAACACCGGCACTTCGATCTGTTCGCCGAGGGTCCGGAGTTGCTCGACAGCGGCAGGGCGCTGGAGGTCGACGCCCACCAGCAGCGGGTTGCGGCCGTGACGTTGCTTGAACCAGCGGGCGAGCTTCGCGGAGTTGGTGGTCTTGCCGGATCCCTGCAAGCCGGCCATCAAGATGACCGTTGGCGGCCGCGGGGCGAACTTCAGGCTGATCGTCTCGCCACCGAGCGTCCTGATCAGCTCTTGGTGGACAGTGCTGACCACTTGTTGCTGAGGGTTCAGTGCCTTCGACGCCTCCTCGCCGGCCAGGTCATCCTTGACCCGGCCCAGGAAGTTCTTGACGACCTTGAAGTTGACGTCGGCCTCGAGCAGCGCCAGGCGGATCTCGCGGAGGACCTCGTCGATGTCGCCCTCGCTCAGAACACCCTTGCCGCGAAGGCGGGAGAAGATGCCGTCAAGCCGGTCAGAGAGTGCCTCGAACATGGGCTGGTAACCCTACAGGCCACCTGACCCCGCAGGCACGGCGAGGCCGGGCCTCAGGGTCTCGGTGCCGTGCCGGGGACGAGGCAGGCGTTCAACGATCCCCGCCGTAGGCGTCGCGAACCCATTCGGCGAAGCTCGCGCCCTCGCGCTCGCGCAGCGCCACGTTGACCTCGAGCCGTTCGAGATGCTGGGCGAGGATCTTGTCCCCCTGGGGCACCTCGTGGTTCTCGAAGAACGCGAACACCGTCTGGGCGACCGACGGCTCATGGAGGGTTCGGATGCCCTCGAGCATGCGCACGACGCTGTTCGACGGGAACCGGTCGTTGATCGCATCCCAGTTGTCGACCACGAACTTCCACGCTCGCACGCCGTGAGCGCGGTTGGTGATGCTGCGGCGCAAGAGGTACGGCGCGTTCTGTGTCCGGACCTCGTCGCTGAGGCAGGCCTCGAGGGTGCGCCCCACGAGGTCGGGGTCCTCCGCGTCGGCCAGCGCATAGAGGAACCGGAGCTCCTCCTGCGGCGTTCCGGCACGCTTGGACCGCGCGAGGAACGACTCGTAACCAGACGGTGTGAGCGACGGTGCAACGACCGATATGGCTGCCGCGTAGAGGCTCGGGTCGTTGGAACCTGGCTCGGCAGTCTCACGGTCGACCAGATCGCGTGCGAAGGACAGCACGGACCTGTCGGCGCCGAGGACACCCATGGTCTCGAAGGCGACACCGCGCAGCTCGCGATCCCTGTCGGTGTCAGAGGCCGAGGGTTCAGGACCGAGCCGCACCCAGGTGGGGCCAACGAGCTTGCGCACCGCCGCCTCGGACGCGACGCGGTCGTCACCGCCGACGAGCCGGTCCAGGAAGTCAACCGAGCCGACGATCCGCTGCCAGACCGACAGGTCGGTTTCGTCAGAGAAGCGGACCAGCAGCTCGAAGTGCTCGATGAGCGAGCGGGAACCGGCAATCACCGCCGCCCAGCTGTCATCGATGAGGCCATAGCGCTCGATGGGTGACAGGTCTGCCCGGGCGTGGGCCCCCAGGGCATCGAGCAGCTCATCGGAGTAGCTCACCCGGTAGAAGCCTGTGCCCTCGGTGTTGACCAGCACCCAGTCGACCGGCTCGATCAGCTGGACAGTCATGCCCTCGCTGTCAAGAAGCGCCTTCTCGAAGGTCACGTAGGGCTCGGCATCGACGTCGGGGCGAAGCTTGAGCGAGAAGATGATCGGTACCCGCCAGGAGGTCTGGTCGGCCCGGGCGTCCTCACCCTCTCCGAGGCTGCCCGCACAGGCATACCGGCGCTGGGTCAGCTTCAACACGCCGCCTACCCCTGTGCCCTCCCCCGAGGTGAGGTCGTCGCGGACGATCTCGACATCGATCACCGGGAAACCGCCCTGGAATATCCACGAGTCCATGATCGAGCGAACCGGCTCTCCCGTGGACTCTGAGATCGCGTCCCACAGGTCGGTCGTCTCGGTGTTGCCGAACTGGTGGATCGAGAGGTAGTGGCGGATGCCGTCACGGAACACATCCGCGCCCAGGTACTGCTCGAGCATTCGCAGGACCGCCGCGCCCTTCTCGTATGTGAGGATGTCGAACATCCCCTCGGCGTCATCCGGGGAGACGACCTCGAACTCGATCGGCCTGGTCGTCTTCAACGAGTCAACATCGAACGCCGCGGTGCGGGACAGACCGAAGTCGGTGAAACGATCCCACTCGGGACGGAACGCATCGGTCGCGAGCATCTCCATGAACGTGGCGAAGGCCTCGTTGAGCCAGATCCCGTTCCACCACTTCATGGTGACCAGGTCGCCGAACCACATGTGCGCCAGCTCGTGAGCGATCACGTCGGTGACTCGCTGGAGCTCGGGTTGGGTCACCTGGTCCGGATCGACCAGCAACAGGGCCTCGCGGAAGGTGACGCAACCGAGGTTCTCCATCGCGCCGAACGCGAAGTCAGGCACCGCCACCAGATCGAGCTTGTCGCCCGGGTAGACGATGCCGTAGTAGTCAGCGAAGAACTCGAGGCAGAAACGGCCAACCTCCAGAGCGAACCCGGTCAGGCCGCCCTTGCCTCGGGGGTACACGACCCGCAGGTCCTTGCCGTCCACATCGACGGGTGGGGTCGCCTCGAGGGGTCCCACGATGAATGCGACGAGGTAGGTCGACATCTTCATGGTCTCCGCGAAGGAGACCGCGACCTTGTTGCCATCGCGCTGCTCGCGCCCGATCTCGCGCGAGTTCGACACCGCCAGGAGATCCTGGTCGATCACGAGGGTCACCGAGAACGTGGCCTTCAAGTCGGGCTCGTCCCAGCACGGGAAGGCACGCCGTGCATCGGTGGCCTCCATCTGCGTCGTCGCGATGACGTGCTCGTTGCCATCGTCGTCGGTGAACGTCGAGCGGTAGAAGCCCTTCAACTTGTCGTTGAGGACGCCCGAGAAGCAGGTGTGCAGCACGTGCTGGCCCGGAACGAGCTCCTCGGCGAGGACAAGGGTTGCCCGCTCGGCTTCGGTGTCCATCGAGATCGAGCTCACCTCGATCCGCCGGCCGCCGTCAGCTCTCACCCAGGCCTCGGTCAGGTCGAGGTCCGCCGCGTTCAACACGACCTGTCCTGCCGGCTCGATCACCTCCATCACGGTCGAGCTCGTGCCCCCGAAGGTCCCCTCGACCAGATCAGGCGCGAGCTCGAGCTCGTAGCGGACGGGAAGGATGCTGCGCGGCAGGCGGTAGGGATTCGGCTCGTTGGTGCCTATGCTCGCTGGCTCCGTCGGATGATCGGTCACGGGATCCTCCCCAGGTCGGGACGCCGCGAAGGATACCGACCTTCGGCCCAGGCCAATGCACCCTCCACCCTCGATGCCCTCGCTGCCGCCACCTCCCACAGCCCATGGGCGACAATCTCTGATGATGCATCCCGACATGGCTGGCGACCCAGCTCGACGAGCCAGCCCCCCGGCTTGCACCGGTCGCCCGCGCCGGACCCGGCCGAAGCCCCTGCATGCAGGCGTGGTGCTGGCCATGATCATCGGGATCGCGAGCGTCACGTCGTGTGGGATCTTCGACAAGCGAGTCGACGTCTTGTTGATCGGCGATTCGATCATGAACCAGGCAGGGGACTATGTCGCGGCCCAGCTCCACAAGCAACCGAGCCTGGCTGACGCCAAGGTGCGGAAGGAGGCAGTGAACGGCTCTGGGCTGTTGACGCCTTCGATCTATGACTGGATGGCCAAGGCCGAAGCGCTCGTCAACGAGACACATCCGAAGATCGTCGTCGTGTTGTTCATCGGGAACTACACCGACACCGACCTGTTCGTGTCGAGCAAGGGCCAGCCCATCCCCAACCTTTACCAGCAGGACTTCTTCGACGAGTGGCACATCCAGGCCAAGAGGATGACCGAGATGTTCCAGCGCAACGGTGCACGGGTCGACTGGGTCCTCCCACCGCCGTTCAAGGGCGACGAGGGAACACGACGCGAACGCCTGATGCGCGACACCTACGTGGCTCTGGCGCGCGAGCTGCCCGGTGTCGGGCTGATCGACGCCCGCCAGGCCCTTGGCGGTCCCAACGGTGAGTTCGTCTGGAAGCTGCCCGACACCGGCGGCACCGAGCAGCAGGTCCGTCAGGGCGACACCGTCCATCTCACAGAGGCCGGCGGCCAGCTCCTGGCACGCCAGATCGCGTTCGCGATCAGCCCCACCCTCGCCGACCTCAGGCGCCAGAGCGCCTCCGCGTGAGCACCCGGAGCTCGCCCAACCAGGGCACCGAGCCCCGGTCGATCCCCAGGCCAGGCCCGTGGCGCCGTGACCCTGTCGCCGAGCGCGGCCAGAAAGGCCTCTGGGTCTTCGCCGTGGACCACGAGTCCGTCCAGGTCACCTGGCGGCGGATGGGTCCCGGCGAGGTCACCATCACCGCAGGACCCACCTCTTTGGTGCTCGCGACCGACGGCGGTCCAGGTGCGGCGCTGATCGGGGGCCTGCACCCAGGGACGCGCTACACGCTGGTCTTCCGCGGGCCGAGCCTGCCCGAAGCCGGCCTGCGCCGATCCTTCACGACTCTGCCCAAACCCCGAGGCGCCGAGCTGTTCCGCTTTGGCACTGTCTCTGACCTGCATCTGGGAGAAACCCACTTCGGGTACTTCGGGACGATGGAGGAGCTGCCCAGGCCAGTCGAACCTCACCCGGTCCGGGCGTTGCGCGAGGCCCTGCGCGACCTCACCGACTGGGGAGCCAGGCTGGTGATCGTCAAGGGCGACTGCACGAACGACTCGCGGCTCGACGAGTGGGAGCTCTTCGGAGATCTCATGGCAGAGTCCGGAGTGCCATGGAAGGCCCTCCCCGGCAACCACGACACGCGGCCGGTGCACCGCGACCGCACACCCACAGAGCACATCCTGTGGCTGCTC
>JAHFUU010000010.1:12566-15492 GCA_023264915.1 Microthrixaceae bacterium
CGGGAAGAACCATCCCAAGCAAGGAAGGCCCGTCAGCGCGATCGAGGGCTTCCGGCACATCGGATACGAGCCGCCCCAACCGGTCAGCGTGGTGGATGTGGAGGGCCTGAGGATCGTCCTGGCCGACACCACCACCCAACGCTTCCACGCGGGCACCATGCAGCGGGCAGGCGGGCAGATCATCGAGGCAGCGGCCGATGCGACACGGCTCGACATCCCAACCTTCGTCACGGCTCACCACTACCCGATGCCGCTGTCGGTCCCCCACTTCTGGCCGCCGGGCCTGCCCGCCCAGGAAGCAGAACCGTTCTTCTCTCGCCTCGCTCAGGCTTGCACGCCGACGGGCGCGGCGCGGCCGAGCGCGTTCTACACCTCAGGCCACACGCACCGCCACCGGCTGTACCAGCGCTCAGGGATCGTCTGCACCGAGGTCGGGTCGCCCAAGGACTACCCGGGGACCTGGGCCGGATACATCGTCTATGAGACCGGCATCACCCAGGTCGTCAGGCGGGTGGGCGCGCCGGATGTGTTGGGATGGACCGACTTCTCAGGTGGCGCCGCGATGGGCCTGTGGAGGCTCTGGAGTCCCGGGCTCCGCTCACATCGCTGCTTCCACCACTGCTGGAACCCGGGCAACTAGGCGCTGCCGGGCGGGCGTGCAGCCGTCGTCGTGCACGCCGGTTCAGGCGCGCGTGCTTCGCGACACCGTGCGCAACGACAGGGCCACCGTCGCGGAGAGCAACGCCACGATGACCGCGAGCGAGGCAAGGGTCGGGATGCGGATGCCCCACTGCTCGAGCACCATCTTGATGCCGACGAACCCGAGGATCACGCCCAGCCCCTTGTTGAGGTGCACGAGCTTGTCAGATGCCCCAGCAAGCACGAAGTACAGGGATCGAAGCCCCAAGATGGCAAGGGCATTGGATGAGAACACGATGAACTGCGACCGACTCACGGCCAGGATCGCGGGTATGGAGTCGACCGCGAACACGACGTCGGTGACCTCCACCATGATGAGCACCACCAGAAGTGGTGTGGCCCACCGCCTTCGGTCATGGGAGACGGTGAACCTGCGACCGGCGTAGTCGTCGGTCACTCGCACACGCCGGCGCATCAGTGCCAGCACGGGGTTGCGCTCGGGGTGGATCTCGGTGTCGTCATGGCCGAACACCCTCACCGCGGTGAAGATCAGGAACGCGCCGAACACCAAGGTCAGCCAGCTGAGGCGCTCGAGGAGGGCGATGCCGGCGAAGATGAAGATCGCCCTCAGCGCTAGCGCGCCGAAGATGCCCCAGAACAGGACCCGGTGCTGGAGGTTCTTCGGCACGGCGAAGTAGCCGAGGATCACCGCCCACACGAACACGTTGTCCACCGACAGGCTCTTCTCGATGACGTAGCCGGTCAGGAACTGCGCGCCGGCCGCTGAACCCAGCCACCACCACACATACGCCCCGAACACCAGTGACAGGCCGATCCAGACAAGGCTCCACACCAGTGCCTCGCGGACCTTCACCTCGTGGTCGTCGCGGTGCATCAACAGGTCGAACGCGACGAGCGTGACCATGCCGACAACGAACAGGAACCAGGCGAAGGGCTCGACGGCGATGTCAGCACCGGGCGGGCCGTTCTCAGAGTGCAAGGCGATCAAATGTAGTGTCCAGCTGCGGGCAGCCCACCACGGCTTCGCCTCGTGAGATCTGGTGCACGAGTGGCGGGCGCAGCTCCGCACCTGGACGCTGCCGCTGGCTCGGTGTCAGCGCCGGCGAAGATCCGCGAATGCCGGTTCCAGCCCTGCCTCCGAGACGATCGCGGCGGCTTCCGGCGGCCAGCCGCTAGAGGCGGTGTGGTTGCGCGCCTCGATGTCGCGGGTGCCAGCGTCGAGCTCGCCGCCGGTGTCAGAGAAGTTGTCCACGATCGTGTTGTCATGTGCCGACGCCGTCCAGATGTGAAGCCACCTCGGCGAGCCTTCGACGACGTTGTCCGCGACGGTGATCCCCGCGGAGCCTTCGTCGAGGAACAGAGCCCCGCTCCGGTTGCGTTGACCGCTGACGTAGTTGCGCTCTATCACTGTCTGGGGCATGGCGCTCAGCGTGTAGATGGCCCCGCCGTCTGACAGCGTGCTCACCACGTCCGTGAGACGGTTGCCGAGGACGAGGTTGCTGCGCGCGTAGGAATCAGTACCCCACCCCCAACCGAGCGAGATGCCCGTGTAGGGCAGGTGGCTCAGCTCGTTGTGAAGGATCGACACGTTCGAGCCATATGAGACGAAGATGCCGATCGCGTCGGGGTACTCGACAGCGACCGTGTCTATGAGGTTGTCGGCGATCTGGATGCGGTCCAGCTGGTCAGCAGGTGTCGGGTTCTGCGCGCCCTGACGGGCCTCGCCAACCTGGATCGCGGATGAGGAGATGTCACAGAACCGGTTCCCGATGATGCCGAGGTCCTGTCCGCCGGCGGCCACATCAAGGCCGGTCCCACCGAGGTGGCAGAAGTTGTTGCCCGTGATCCGCACGTGCCGGGCATGTGAGATGCGGACAGCCCCAGGGGTGCGGTCGTTGTCGAGCGGGTCTGCCCCAGAAGATCCTCCGCGATGCCAGCCTGCCTGCGCCGCGACGTAGCCGCCGGGTCCGGACGGGTCCTGCCACGCCGAGTACGAGAAGGTGAGCCCCTCGATGGCGAGGTCGTGCACCGGGTCGTCCGCCGTGCCACCAAGGACGACGACAGCGTCGACCGCCGGCAGCCTCACGTCGGCAGTGGACAGATCCTCACCGGGTCTGGGCATATAGAGGATCTGGTTCGACAGGCGATCCAGGTACCACTCTCCTGGCTCGTCCAGCAGCTCGAGCGCATTCTCTACCCAACCGACATCTTGCATCGGGAACGGTCTGGCAGACGTCGCGTTCCGCCAGCAGGGCTGAGCCAGGCC
>JAHFUU010000275.1 GCA_023264915.1 Microthrixaceae bacterium
GCTGCCTGGCGGCGACGGCCCCACCAGTTCTCCGGTGGCCAGTGCCAGCGGATCTGCATCGCACGAGCCTTGGTGCTGGATCCCAAGCTGATCATCTGCGACGAGCCCGTGTCGGCCCTCGACGTGTCGGTGCAGGCACAGATCCTCAACCTGCTCGAGACCATGAAGGCCCGCTACAACCTGACGCTTGTCTTCATCGCCCACGACCTCGCCGTCGTGAAGAACGTGAGCGACCGGGTGGCTGTGATGTACCTCGGCAAGCTGTGTGAGATCGGTCCGCCAGATGACCTGTATGCCCGGCCTGCTCATCCCTACACCGCAGCCCTGCTCACGTCGATCCCCGTGCCTGATCCCACCATCCGCCCGCGCGAAGAGGCAACCCTTGGGGGCGAGCTGCCGTCACCGGTCGCTCCACCTAGTGGCTGCCGCTTCCGGACACGCTGCCCGCGCGTGCAGGACAAGTGCGCCCAGCTCGAACCTCGGATCCGCCAGATCGGCCTGGGCCACTACGTGGCCTGCCACTTCCCCCTCGAGGACACCTCGGTCAGGCCTGGTGCCAGGCCCGTTCGCGTATGACAGCCCCCGGTGGCCCGCCCTCACCGTTGATCGAGCCACCCGTCTCGGGGATCGTCGGGCTTCTCGGGATCGTCGGTCCGTCAGGGATCGTCGGTCCGTCGAGGTTCGTCGGACTCTCAGGGGTTGATCGGGCGCTCGCGGACGTTGACCGAGCGCATCACGTCACCCTTCTGGGTGGCCGACACCGTTTCCATCCCTTGCGTGACGTGGCCGAACAGGTTGTAGCTCTTGTCCAGCCGGCCGGTCAGGTTCTCCAAGCAGATGAAGAACTGGGAGCCGTTGGTGTTGGGACCGGCGTTGGCCATCGCGACCGCGCCCTGCACGTAGTCGCCCTGCACGGGCTCGTCGGCGAACTTGTAACCCGGCCCACCCTTGCCTGAGCCTTCGGGGCACCCGCCCTGGATCACGAAACCGTCCACGACGCGATGGAACATCAGGCTCTCATAGAAGCCGTCACGGGCCAGTGTCACGAAGTTGTTCACCGTGGCAGGCGCAAGCCGAGGGTCCAGCTCCATCACGATCGTGCCCCGATCGGTGGCGATGGTGACGTCGTAGAGCTTGTCCAGGTCGATCTGCATCTCAGGAGGTGAAGCCATGGACGATGACACTAGCCGGGCTGCGCCCCGGCCCGACGAGTCGCGCGATCGGGACAGGATCGGGACGGGATCGGATCGTCGGCCCCTCATTCCTGGGGCGCCCAGGCGCGCCCAGGCGCGCGCAGGGGCGCCCAGGGGCGCTCGACCCTGGTTCCGTGGGTGGCCCGCACGCGGTTCGAACGGGCAAGCCCGCCGCCGCTGACCCGATGCGCTGTAGCGGCACCTTCGAGCCGGGTGAATCCCTCGCGGTTATGGTCAGCAGATGCACCGGGAGATGCACCGGGAGATGCACCGGGAGATGCACCGGGAGATGCACCGGGAGATCCGCCTCAACGGCCCGCTGGACACGGTCGCGACGCTTCGGGTCCTCGAGCACGGGCGGGGTGACCCGTGCCTCCGCATCGACTCCAGCGGCATCTGGCGCGCGACCCGGACCCCGCAAGGCCCCGCGACGATGCACATCGAGGCTCGCGGCTCCTCGGCGCCACGTAGCCGGACCGTGCTGGTTCGGGCTTGGGGACCGGGGAGCGACTGGTCCCTGTCCCACGCTGACCAGCTGATCGGAGCAGATGACCGACCCTGGGAGCTCAAGCCTGCTCACCGGCTGCTGTCTGGTGCCGCTCGCCGAAACCCCGGCCTCCGGATGTGCCGGTCACTGGCAGTGACCGAGGCTCTGGTCCCAACGATCATCGGCCAGAAGGTCCCCGTGGCCGCCGCACACCGCAGCTACCGGGCTTTGGTTCTGGCACATCCCGAACCCGCCCCCGGCCCGGCGGGCCTGGTCCTGCCACCTGATCCCGGCCTCCTCGCATCGCTCGGCTATGAGGCGTTCCACCGATTCGACATCGAGCGGCGACGGGCCGAGACGATCCGGCGCGTGTGCGCCCTGCACGACCGGCTCGGCTCGCTCGTGTCGCTTTCCGGCGCCGAGCTCGTGACCCGCCTCCAGGCTGTGCCAGGCCTGGGTCCCTGGACAGCTTCAAAGACCGCCCAAGTCGTCCTCGGCGATCCTGATGCAGTGATCCTCGGCGACTACCACCTGCCGAACACGGTTGCTTGGGTGCTCGCCGGCGAACCCCGAGCCGACGATGCCCGCATGGTCGCCCTTCTCGAGCCGTTCGCCCCGCATCGTGGTCGCGTCCAGCGCCTCTTGACCGCCGCGGGCCTGAAGGCCCCTCGCTTTGGCCCGAAGCTCCCGATCGTCACCTTCGCCGACCGCTGAACGGCACCGGTCACTCCTTGAGCGCGACCGCGTTGGGAGTCACGTTCATCTTGGGCTCGTACGCCTGAGCGGCCACCTCACTGCCAGCACTGGCCTGAGTCGAGCGCAGCTCCTCGCGGCAGGTCTCGCAGGGACCGTAGAAGCGTTGGGTGACGCCATTGGAGCAGCGCGGGCAGGAGATGTCGATCATCAGAGCAGTCTGGCACGCCCGACGATGCAACCTGTGGACAAGTCATGAAATCCACAGGGTTACACCTCTTCCTCCACACAGGAGGTTCCTCCTATCGTTCCCATACGTCCGGTGACCCGAGGGTCACAGCTAGCCAAGCACACGGGCGATCAACAACAGAGGACGTGGAAGCGGCCAGCTCGCTCTGGCAGCGACCGCTGGGGCACAGGTTGCGCGCAACCGGGCCCGAGTGTCAGGAGAAGGCCGCGTGGGTGTGGTCGAGGACCGCCGTGGCAGAGGAGGTGACATAGTGGCGACGTTCGAAGTGACATTGCGAGACGGCACGGTCGAGGTCATCGAGAGTGCTGACGCCTACCAGCAGGAAGGCCAGATGACCACGTTCTTCGCCAACTCCTCTGACCGGCAGGTCGTCGACTGCTGGAGCACTCGGCTGGCCAGCTTCCGCACCTCTGAGATCGTCATCGTCCGCCGGGCAACTCGGGTGCTCGCATCCCGGGACGAAGCGGTTGCGTCCCCCATTGTCACCGCTTCCATCCTGGCCTGAAGCTCCCCGCATCCCGGTTCAAGTGATCGACCCCCGGTCCCGCGAGGACCCGGGGGTCGTTCGCGTCACGGCCGACCGAAGTCGGACCCGGTGCAGTCGACCTCCGGCCTCGCATCGCACGTGAACGTGGGTTCGCCAATGGCACCTCGGAGTGGGGCTGACCAGCTGGCCCGAGCAGGAAGAGCCCGCCGACTGTATGGTCATGGTCGGTGTCCATGAGCTTGACCGACGCGATCCGCGTGCTCGGTGTCAAACCGGGCTCCTCCTCAGAGCAGCTCCGTACCGTGTACCTGCGCTTGGTGCGCGAGCACCACCCCGACTCCGAGGGCCCGTCGGTCCTCACCTATCAAGCTCGCACCATCATCACCGCCGAGGTGACCACGGCCTACGCAACGGTGCGAGAGGCCATGCGCGAGGCAGGAACGGGCCGGGTTCCCTCACCAGGGCGGCCAGCCGGGGCCGGGCGGGCGGGCGGGGCCGGGGGCCGGCCGCGCGCCGGTCCGCCGGACCATCCTGGACACACGCGCTCCCCGTCGCATCCCCCAAAGGGCTCCGTCGAGGCGCCGCCACGGGTCATCTCGGTGCACGCCCCGCCCGAGGCCGCCTACAAGATGGCCTGGGATGCAGCGAGCCGGGTGGGCAGCATCGCGTACTTCGACCGCGAGCTGGGGATCATCGAGGTGATATGTCGATTCGAGGGTGGGCCCAGCTGCTCGGTGTTGCTCTTGTTGGGACGCAGCACACGCGCGCCAGGCCTGACAGACATCGAGTGCAGCATGGAATCGATCGAGGCGGCGCCAACGCCCCCGATCACCCCCGTGGTCGAGGCGATCACGGACCACCTGCTGTCCATGGGTGCCTGACCATCCCCCGTTTCGCGGGTCGGGGGAGCCAAAATTGCAGGCATGGGATTGCAGATGTTGCCTCATGAGCACGGCTATCAGATCAGCCATGAGGTAGCCGAGACCGATGAAGATGCAGCCGTCCGGTTCTCTGCATCGGCTCCGCAGGTGCGGCGCATACAGCGGCCCAACCTGAGGGCCGTTCCCGAGCACAGCGGCCGAGCCTGGCTGCTCGATGCTGTTGGGCTCCACGAGGAGTGGGACGACCTCTTCTACGGCCTGGTGGACGACGACGGCCTCATCCCTTTCCGCTCGCGGGTTGCCGAGCTCTGGGAGAACGGTGACCCGAAGCTGCAGGACTACCTGAGTGGGCTGCGGGTCCACACACCTGACGAGTGGAACGACGGGTTCGAGGAGCGCCACCTCGCGGAGTGGTACCGCGTCCTCATCGGTGCCTACATCTCACCGATCAGAGGATTCGCGTCACCACCCGCACTGAAGGACGACCTCCCCGACCTGGGATGGGTGCCGGCCGAGGCCCGGCGCCTAACCTGGGGCCGCGAGCTGGCAGAGCTGGCCTCGGAGTACAGCTCCGAAGAGGCGGCGGCGGCTCTCGATCTGGTCATGCGCGTGGGGAACAAGGGATGGCTCGGCCAGGACGACATCACGGACTACCTGCTCCGGTTCCAGTGCATGGATCGCTCGTTGTTCCGCGGTGCGCAGGATCTGATCCCGCTCGTCGAGGATGCCTTCGAGGTGCTGACGATCGCCTCGTCCGCGCCCGAGATGGTCTTGTTGCTCCCTGGCGCCTGACGGCGCCGTGATCGAGTGGCCCCCGGCCAGGTTCCTCTGGTGCCATCGCACGTTCGGCACCTTGCGGTCGCTGTC
>JAHFUU010000276.1 GCA_023264915.1 Microthrixaceae bacterium
TTGTCGACAACGACCTCGAACCCGAGATCCCTTGCGATCGTGCTGACCGAGTCTTGGGTGAGCCCCTCGAGCGCGCCTGCCGAGGTCGGTGGGGTGATCAACCGGCCGCCCCGCCCGACAAAGATGTTCTCGCCAGTGCACTCACTGACCCAGCCGTGCGGGCTCAACATGATCGCCTCGTCATAGCCAGCCTTGAGGGCTTCGACCTTTGCAAGCGAGGAGTTGACGTAGTTGCCAGTCGTCTTGGACGAGGGCGGCATGGTGTTGTGGTCGTGGCGAGTCCAGGACGAGATCTTCATGCGCACCCCTTTGGAGACGGCGTCATCGCCCAGATAGGCGCCCCAGGGCCAGCATGCGATGGCCACGTCGACCTCACAGGGCAGGGTGTTGAGACCCATCTCGCCGTACCCGAAGTACGCGATCGGCCGGATGTAGCAGCTCGGCAGCCCAGAAGCCCGAACCGTGTCCTTGACCGCGGAGACCATCTCGTCCACCGAGTACGGCAAGTCCATCAACATCATCTTGGCTGAGTTGTTCAGCCGCACCATGTGGTCGGTCAGACGGAACACAGCCGGCCCACGGTCGGTCTCGTAGGCACGGATGCCCTCGAAGACACCCATGCCGTAATGGAGCGTGTGGGTGAGGATGTGCACCTTGGCATCTGCCCAGGGGACGAGCTCACCGTTCATCCATATCTTCTCGGTGGGAGTGATCGGCATGGTCGTGTCCTTGTCCTAGCGGTCTCGTCCGGCGCCGCCGGAGGCTTGAGTCAAGTGTGGTCGAGGCAAGATCGAAAATGCCAGGAAGCAGCGCAACTTCTAGAGGCGGGCGGCGACCGCGTCGCCGATCTGGGTGGTGGATCCGATCAAGGTGCCTGGCTGAGCGCATGCCTTGCGCATGCGCTCAGCAACCTCTGTCTCACCCAAGAAGTCAAGCATCATCGCTGCCGACAGGATCGCGGCGATCGGGTTTGCCTTGTTCTGTCCAGCTATGTCGGGGGCCGAACCGTGCACGGGCTCGAACATCGAAGGTCCGGTGCGGTCCGGGTTCAGGTTGCCCGAGGACGAGATGCCGTGCCCGCCGGAGACGGCTCCACCGAGATCGGTGAGGATGTCCCCGAAGAGGTTGTCGGTGACTATCACGTCGTAGCGTTCTGGGCTGTCGACGAAGTAGATACAAGCGGCATCGACGTGGTTGTAGGCCGTCTCGACATCTCTGTACTCAGCCGCGACCTCGTCGAAGGTGCGCTGCCACAGGTCGCCCGCAAAGGTCAAGACGTTGGTCTTGTGAACCAGGGTGAGGTGCTTGCTCGATCGTGCTTGCGCGAGCTCGAAGGCGTAGCGGATACAGCGCTCGACCCCAAAACGTGTGTTCACCGAGCCCTGCGTGGCGATCTCGTGTGGGGTGCCCTTCCGAAGGAAGCCGCCCTCACCCGCATACGTGCCTTCGGTGTTCTCGCGAATCACGACGAAATCGTGGCTTCCCTCGGGGTGCACGAAGGGTCGCTGGTTGACATACAGGTCAAGGTCGAAGCGCATCTTGAGCAGCAGGCCGCGCTCGATGAGGCCAGGCGGCACGCCGGGCGCTCCGACAGCTCCCAGCAGGAGTGCATCCATCCCGCGCCACTCGTCGACGATCTCATCGGGCAGCACCGTGCCGTCTCGCAGGTAGCGGGCCCCCCCGAGGTCGTATTCGACCACGTCGAGGTCAGCGCCCGCGGATCGCATGACCTTCAACGCTTCGGCGATCACCTCTGGACCGATGCCATCTCCGCCTATCACTCCTATTCGATGAGCCACGAGGTCTCGCTTCCCTTGTCCGATTGCTCTGACCCGGCCGGCACCTGCGGTGCGGGCCGGCATCTCGTTGGTTGCTCGGCGATCTTTGCCGGAGGCCGCTGTGGCCCAGAACTACAAAACCGCCCACCTGGGTGGACGGTTGGGAGCGCACGCCGTTTGAACGTGCGCTAGGTGATGATGATCACAGAGGCTGGGGCAGTCAACATCCCGACCAGTGTGGCTGCAACGGCTTCAGATTTCAACTGCACGCCGCTGGCTCGGATCCGAAGTAGCGGCGGGAATACTGCTTCACGGGTTGAACCTGGAATCCTGCATCGCGGGCGAGGGCCGATCTCGGGGACCCCGGGGGATCCCGGGCCCCGGCCAGCTCGCCGGGAGGGCTCTGTTGCCAGACGGCGGGCCCACCTCCGGATCCATCCGGTCCACACGCCCGGCCGGCGCCTCCACGGCAGGGAAGCCAACGTGCTCGGGGGCAGGCCCGAAGGTTGGGTACAGTTCCTGCGTGGCACAGACCCATCATCTCTCGCAGGCAACCTTTGACCGGTTGCAGGCCGAGCTGAACGAGCTCACGACTCACGGGCGAATCGACATCGCCCACAAGATCCAGGCCGCTCGTGAGCTCGGAGACCTGTCAGAGAACGGTGACTACCACGCCGCCAAGGACGAGCAGGGCCACATGGAGGCCCGCATCAGGCACATCCAGGGCATGCTCGACAACGCCGAGATCGTCGAGGCGGGCGTAGGCGATGTCGTGCAGCACGGGTCGATCGTAACGATCCGCTACGACGGCGACGACGACACCGAGCGCTACCTCATCGGCTCCATCGAAGAGCGAACCGGTGACATAGACGTGATCTCACCGGGGTCCCCACTCGGTCAAGCCCTGCTGGGAGCCGCGCCGGGAGACCTTCGCGAGTACCAGGCGCCAACCGGCACACTCAAGGTTGAGGTTGTCGAGATCGAAGGATAGGGAGTGACGATCGGCCTTCCCGAGCACGATGATACGGCCACCCCGTCAGATCGGCCGGCGCGCTCACCGCGTCTGGTCAACCGCCTGAGGCGCTCGGCCCAACCACAACAACCCGCCAGCCAGCAAGGTGGGCCAGCTGCCGAGGTTGCAGTCGAGTCACCTCACTGGCTCCCACCGGGCCGCCCCATCGAGCTTGCCGGGCGCGGCACCACGTGGATCCATGAGATGAACGGGCCGGGCCAAGCCCCGGGGTCACGGGTGCGCGCTGGCGACGGTGCCGAGCCCCACACCCTGTTCCTCCTGCATGGCTGGACGGCGACAGGGGCGCTCAACTGGTTCCCGACCTTTGCTGACCTGGGTCGCCGGTTCCGCGTGGTGACGATCGACCACCGCGGGCACGGGCGGGGCATCCGGAACTGGCACCGCTTCCGGCTCGAGGATTGCGCGGATGACCTAGTCGCCGTTGCTGACGAGCTCGGCATCGAGCGGTTCATCCCTGTCGGCTACTCGATGGGTGGGCCGATCGCCCAACTGGCCTGGCGGCGTCACAGGGACCGGGTCGAGGGAATGGTGCTGTGCGCCACCGCTCGCAGCTTCACCGGAAGGCCCGGCGAGAAGGCTCTCTTCGGCGTGATGGCTGGGCTGTCGATCGCTGCCCGGTTGACGCCCGGTGGTCTACAGCGATCCATGAACGAACGCGTGCTGCTCTCACGCTTCGAGGACACCCCGGAGGGCCGGTGGGCGGTGGACGAGATGCGCCGGCACGACCCCCGCATGATCGTCGAGGCGGGCCAAGCCATCGGACGGTTCACCTCGCACAGCTGGATAGGGGGGGTCGATGTCCCCTCAGCTGTCGTGGTGACCGAGTACGACTCGGTCGTCCCCGCTCACCGCCAGCGACGCCTGGCCGCGAGCATCCCGGGGGCCACGGTCCACGAGGTTCGGGGTGACCACACCGTGTGCGTGCTCAGGCCCTACAACTTCGTGCCCGCGCTGGTCGAGGCATGTATCAGCGTGACCGCAAGAGCCAGTCGCCGCAGCCAGGCCGCGAGCTGAAGCGTCCTCACCTGATGGCCACCGGGATGCCGAGCACGTCTGCAAGCAGACCCTTGCGCTCGTTCGCGGTGTAGAGCTCGAGTGTCACATCAGCGCCGGCGGCGGCTTGGGCATCTACCACGAGCCGGCGGCGTGGATCGGCGTCGATCCTGCACCTGAGCTTCTTCACCGCAGCGATGTGCGAACGGTCAAGAGCGATCGCGATGCGCAAGATGCCTGCCAGAGCGCGCACGACCTGTTGTTGATCATGAGTCAGCGCAGCGAACTCAGGGTGAGAGAGTCGTGGAGCGCTCTTGCGGTGGTAGCGCGCAACGAGAGCGATCAGCTCGATCTCATGATCGGTGAAGCCTGCCAGATGGTCCGAGTTGCGAATCACGTAGTAGGTGTGCTTGTGGTGCTTGTCGTGGGACACGAAGAGGCCGACGTTGGCAAGCAGCGCGCTCGCCTCAAGCAACTCGCGGTTCTGGTCACCGAGGTCGACAAGGCCAAGCCTCTCGAGCTCGTCGAACAGCCGCAACGCAAGCTTCGCCGAGTGCGACGAATGCTCAGGATCGTCATCCATCAGTCCACCGAGGTGGACCACGCTCCGGCGGCGCAGGTCGTGAAGATGGTGCCGCGCGCTGCCCTGTTCGCGCTCGAGGGCATCGAGCAGCACGCCTTCGCGGAGCGCGCAATCCGAGACGGTGATGTTCTCGATCCCGAGCTCGGCCATCGTCTCGTCCAGGATGAGCGCACCCGGCAGGATGATGTCGGCCCGTGACGGGTCGATTCCGGGCAGAGCCCGGCGCTTTTCGACCGTGTCCGCGTCGATGACCCGATCGAGGCAAGCAATCACATCGTCCCGGCTCAGCTCGAACAGGTTGAGCGTCCTGGGCAACGTCTCACCTCGCGCGACGATGACGAGGCTCGCGACTGCCGAGACTGTGCCGGAGCTCCCGACCGCCACCTCGAAGCCGAGCTTGCGCACCGTCCGCGCCATCGGCG
>JAHFUU010000277.1 GCA_023264915.1 Microthrixaceae bacterium
TCATAGCCAGCCTCCTCCGCCTCGCGGGCGAGCTGCCCGGCGCCGTCGATGCCGCTCAAGGTGAGTCCAAGACCCCCGTCAACCTTCATCTGGTCCTCCTTCGTCTGCGCTGCTCGCGTTTCGGGCCATCGGCCCAGGCCGAGCTCGATCGGACGAGTTGTGTGGGTCGTACGGTTGCTCCGGGCGACCGGCCTCTGCAAGTTCGCCCGGTGGCCAAGGCCGGTGGCCAAGGTGGGTTGCGAGGTGGGTTGCAAAGGTGGGTTGCGGGGCGGTGCGGGATTTGATCTGGTGCCATACGCCATCCGAACGGCGCAGTGACTACCGTCACGCGAGGATCTGTGACCAGTTGCACAGGGTTACTGATTGATCTATAAGAGAGTTTGATTACAGACAAGGTGCAAGAATCTCTCGTCTGCACGTAAGGGCAGGTCAGCCACGGGGGCGTGGGCTGGCATGCATCACCTCGCGGCGGCGGAAGACAGAAGCGGATCAGCGCAGGGGACCCTAGGGGACGCATCCGGATGGATCGACAGCCAAGACGCCAGCCAGACATCTCCAGGCGCGGGCGCCAACCAGCTCTGGCAACCCAGCCCACCGACCGGGATTCGGGCAGTGCCGAGGGCCGGGGCGCCGATCGCGACGGGCTCTCCGCCCCGAACCGGGACCGGATCCTCGCGGCTGCAACCGAGGAGTTCGCTGCCAAAGGGTTCGAAGGGGCGACCACAGCTGGGGTCGCGCGCCGCGCGGGGGTCACCCAGCCGCTGGTGCACTACCACTTCGACTCTAAGGACGAGCTGTGGCGCGTGTCGGTGGGAACCATCATCGAGCGGCTCGACGACAGCTTCGCCGGGGCTCTGAACGAGCTGTCGGACCTGTCAGCTGTCGACCGCCTCAAGGTGCTCGTCCGCCGGTTCGTCCACTTTTGTGCGGCGAACCCGCAGCTCGCCCAGATCGTCGTCCATGAGGGCGCTGCGGGCGGCGAGCGCCTCGAATGGCTGTTGCGCCAGCACTCCCTCGGCCAGCTTGCGCTGTTCGGGTCCCTCCTCGGTGAGGGAGAGGCCGATGGTTGGATCAAGCCGCTGCCAGTAGAGCACCTCGCCATGTGCCTGGGTGCAGCAGCCGCGTACATGTTCATCGTCAAGGCGACGATGCGAGAGCTGTTTGGTGTCGACGTCGAGGATCCGGACACGATCGAGCGCCATGCCGACACGGTCGTCGAGCTCTTCTTCGACGGGATGCTCACGCCTGGAGCGAAGCCCGATCAACAAGGGCGGTCCGAGCCTTCCCACCGAGCAAGGGCGTCAAGCGCAACTGCACAGGGTGGCTCCCGATGACGGTCACCACTGCTGCGCCGTCGGCGACGTCCCTCCGTGACTCCCTGCCGAGCTTCGACACCCTCTTGGCGGGCGGGTGCATCGGGGTGCTCGCGCTATGGGTCGCTCTGGACCCGCGGCTCCAGGACAACGTGAGAGCCAACCACACGACCCAGCTGGCGATCGTCGTCGGTGTCGGTCTGCTCGTCTGCTGGCGCTGGGCTGTTGATCGGGGCGAGGAGCGTGTCACCAAGTTGCTCAGCCTGACCGGTCCCGCTCTGGCCATCCTCGTCGTCCAGGCGATCGTGTTCCCGATAGCGAGCGGCGTCTACGTCTATGGCCTGGTCCTCGGCCTTCTCGGGTCGCTCGTGGCGCTCGGAATGGCACTGATCTACCGCGCCAACCGGATATTGAACTTCGCACAGGGCGACCTGGGCATGGTGCCCTCGGTGCTGGCCCTGGACTTGATCGCCTACAGCGGCCTGCCGTACCTGGTTGGCCTCGTGCTGGGTCTCGCGGCCGCGATCCTGCTCGGCATCATCGTGGAGTTCTTCATCATCCGCCGCTTCTTCAAGGCTCCGAGGCTGATCTTCACCGTCGCCACGATCGGCCTTGCGCAGCTGCTGACGGTGGCGTCCCTCGTGGTCCCGTTCATGTGGGGCAAGGACCCGGTCAGCCAGACGCCCATCGAGCCCTTCGAGTTCACCAAGGTCATCGATCCGATCACGTTCCACTCGAGCGCCCTGTTGGCGGTCATCGTCGCGCCGTTGTGCATCGCGGCGATCGCGCTGTTCTTGCGGTTCACCTCTGTGGGCATGGCCGTCAGGGCCTCAGCGGAGAGAGCCGATCGGGCCAGCCTGCTTGGCATCCCGGTCAAGCGGCTGCAGACCCTCGTGTGGGTCATCGCCACGGTGCTGTCGTTCCTCGCGGTGTTCATGAAGGCGGGCCTGGTCGGGCTGCCCTTCGCGAGCTCGGCCGGCTTCGGTACCGCCAGCTTCAGTGCTCTGCTGACGGCGCTGACGGCGCTGATGCTCGGAAGGCTGACCAACCTTCCGTCGGTCGCGATCTCAGCTGTCGCTCTCGGCGTGCTCGAGCAGGCCACGATCTGGCACAACAGCGAGAACCCTTCGATGATCTACCCGATCTTCGGCGCTGTCGTGCTGTTGGGCTTGTTGTTCCGCAAGACTGGGCAGGCACGGACCGAGCACGACACCGCCGCCAGCTGGCAGGCAGCCGACGAGGTTCGCCCGATCCCTCGAGAGCTCACCCGGGTCCCCGAGGTGGCAGCCCTCAAGTGGGGTGGCCTGGCCGCCGTCGCCATCTTGACCTGTGCGTTGCCGAGATTCGGGTTCATCGGCACCGGTGAGCTCATCAAGGCGTCCGCAGTCGTGGTGTTCGCGATCGTGGGCATCTCGATCATCATGCTCACCGGCTGGGCGGGTCAGGTCTCCCTCGGCCAGATGGCCTTCGTGGGGTTCGGCGCGGCGGTCGGAGCGCTGGCCACACGCGAGTGGCATGTGGACCTGGCGATAGCGCTGCTGATCGCCGGGCTGGCGGGCGCGCTGGTCGCGGTTGTCGTCGGCCTCCCGGCGTTGCGGGTTCGCGGGCTGTTCCTCGCGGTGACGACCCTGGCGTTCGCGGTCACGGCATCGAACTACCTGCTCGACCCCAAGAAGTTCTCCTGGATCCCGACCAGGCGCATCGACCGGCCGCCGCTGTTCGGTCGGATCGACCTCGAGCCGCAGGCCAACATGTACTACCTGTGCCTGGCTGTGCTCTTGCTTGTGATCCTCGCAGTGACAGGCTTGCGCCGGAGCCGGACGGGCAGGGCGCTCCTCGCCCTGCGGGAGAACGAGAGGGGTGCGCAGAGCTATGGCATCAACGTCACCCGGACGAAGCTGACGGCCTTCGCCCTGTCGGGGTTCATGGCAGCCGTCGCCGGGTGCCTGTTCGTGCATGTGACATCTCAGTTCAGCCCCTCGGAGTTCGGTGCCGGGCCGAGCTTCACGGTCTTCACCTCGACTGTCGTCGGTGGCCTCGGCTCGATAACGGGCGGCGTCCTCGGCGCACTGTTCCTGCGCGGCGGGACGTGGTTCTTGAGGGACAGCTGGCAGATGTTGCCATCGTCGATCGGCGTGCTGCTGGTGCTGCTGCTGTTCCCGGGCGGACTGAGCGGGCTGCTCTACAAGCTTCGTGACCTCTGGTTGCGCTCTGTCGCCCGCCGTTTCGACATCGTCGTGCCGAGCTTGCTGGCAGACGTGCGGCCGGAGGACCAGGACACGGTCATCGAGCATGCCGAGGAGGTCGTGGAGGGCCACGAGCACCGGATCGGCGCGAGCCCTGAGCCAAGCGATCTCGACCCCGCTGGATCCCTGGCCCGGGTGGGTACGATCGGTCGGGTCGCCACTGGGATCGTCGCCGGTGGCGGGCCCGACGATGCCTCACACGGTTGGGGGCAGGGTGAAGGGTCAGGTGACAGCACCGGCCCCGGTCCTGGCACGATCGCCGCCGCAGCCACTGCCTCGCCGACAGGTGACCTACCGCTCCACGCCGGGGCCGGCACGCAGCAGGAACCGGGCGCGGACATCTCGGCCGGCGCAACCACCCGTCAGCCGCCCCGGCCACCCGCCATCGCGAGCCCGGCCGACAAGGTTCAGGCCGTGCCCGTCGGCTCAGCCCTGCCGGTCACCGGCGATGCGTCCGAGGCACCTGATGCAACTCGTCCGCATCAGGCTGCGGGCCTCACGGGGCAGCCCGCAGAGGTCCCGCCGCTGTCCTCGCTGCTGCGACCCTCAGATGACGACGCGAGCGACCCGAGCGCAGGCGACGGGGGTGCGCCGTGATCGACATGATGCTGCCCTCCCAGCCAGACGACGGCCGGACCCGGGGCGAGAAGGTCAAAGACGCACTGAGTCACCCTGTCGGCTTCATTCGCGAGCTGACCGGCGGGAGCGACCTGTTCCCCCTGATGATCCTGTTCGGGCTGGCCCTGTTCGAGGTGATCGACCGGTCGACGATGCAGGTCTTCACGCCCAACATCCGGGACGATTTCGGTTTGAACGATGCCAGCGTGCTTGCCATCGTCAGCGTGGCAAGCGTGTTCGGGCTGGGCCTGACGGTGCCGATCGCGTTGCTCGCAGACCGCAGCAACCGGGTGAGGCTGCTGTTTGCGGGCACCATCGTGTTCGCGGTCTTCTCGATCGGCACGGGCATGATCCCGACTGTGTGGATCATGCTCCTGGCGATGCGAATGGGAGCGGGCGTCGGCCAGGCCACGGTGTTCCCGACCCACAACTCACTGCTGGCTGACTACTACGACATCCCGTACCGGCCGGCGGTGTACTCGATCCATCGATCAGCCGAGGTGCTCGGGTTGACCTTCGGGCCGATGGTCGTGGGCCGGCTGGGCGAGGCCTCCAGCTGGCGAGTTCCCTTGATCATCTTCGCCATCCCATGCGTCCTCGTCGCGTTCGTGGGCATGCGCCTTCGT
>JAHFUU010000278.1 GCA_023264915.1 Microthrixaceae bacterium
CGGCCCGAGGCGGCAAGCGCCGTGAGCGCCGCGGCGCCCCGAGAAGATCCGCGGGGTTCCGAGGAGATTCCGCGGGGTCCCGAGGAGATGAGGGGTCGACGTTCCTATCCCTGGCACGACTCGCTGGGCCGGGGTGCAGCGCCGCTACCGTGAGGGGGTGGGTGAGGAGAGAACGACGGTTCGACGGCCGGGCCTTCGTGACGCCCTTCGAGCATTCAGGTACCGCAACTTCACCTTGTTCTGGGTTGGCGCGGTGCTGTCCAACAGCGGCTCGTGGATGCAGAACATCGCCGTGCCGTTCGTGGTCTTCGAGATCACCGGCTCACCAACCATGGTGGGGGTTGCGACCTTTGCCCAGCTCGTGCCGATCGTGATCTGTGGACCGGTCGGTGGGCACCTTGCAGATCGATTCCCCCGTCGCAAGGTGTTGCTCGTGACCCAAGCACTTGCGGCTGTCGAGGCGGTCGCGCTGTGGGTGCTGTGGTGGAGGGGGGCCTCGCTGGTGCCGCTACTCGCGATGGTCGTGGTCGGCGGGGTGATCGCGGGAGTCAACATCCCGTCCTGGCAGGCGTTCATCAGCGAGCTCGTGCCCCGTGACGTGCTGTTGAACGCCGTGACTCTCAACTCCACTCAGTTCAACGCGTCCCGGGCCGTTGGCCCCATGGTCGGCGGGGTGGTCATTGCGGCTTTCGGTCCGGGTGCCGCCTTTGGGATCAACGCGGTGTCCTTCACGGCGATCATCGGTGCGCTCTGGATGATCAGGCTCGCACCCCCGACTCCGAGGCACGTGCAAGAGCAGTCGCGTCGGAGGATCGTCGGCGATTTCATGGATGCGGCGCGCGCCACCCGCGGGTTCCCGGGGATCAGAGCTTGCTTCATCGCCGTGGTGGCTCTAGGGGCGCTCGGTGGGCCGCTTTGGTCATTGCTCGTGGTGTTTGCCCAGAAGGTCTTCTACGTGGGCGCGGAGGGCTATGGGATGTTGCAGGCTGCTCTTGGCATCGGGTCGGTGGTCGCAGCCCCCTTCATTGCCGGCCCGGGCACGCGAGCCCGCCGGAGCCGCCTGCTGCTGGTTGCGATGTTCGCCTATGGCGCATGCCTCATGGCATTCGCGGCGACGAGCTGGTACCCGGTGGCCCTGGTTGCCCTCATCATGGCGAGCGCGGGCTATCTGGGCATCGCATCAGCGCTCAACACGACGATCCAACTCCAAGTTCCAGAGGCCATCAGGGGCAAGGTGCTTGCGCTCTACGTGATGCTGCTGACCCTGGCCATACCCGTTGGTGCGCTGGTCCAAGGCGCTGCCGCGGACCGCGTCGGTGCACCGTTGACCGTTCTGGTCGCAGGTGCCGGGTTCGTGGTGGCGACCGTGTGGCTCTGGTTGGGCTCGGGTCTGTTGGCCCACATCGACGACGAGGGGCCCCCACCGGAGGAACATCCGCAGTCGGAGGTGGCCCAGTCACGGTTCGTCTTCGAGGAAGGCCCCAGCTTCGGGACAACCGGCGCGGATGGGGCACCAGCGGCAGGGAGCACCGGCGCGCTTGTTGGGGGTCTGGCTGCCATGGAGCAGACCGACGAGTCGCTGGGCCCCATCACGGACGCGAGCCACAGCTGCCCGTAGCACAGCCTCGGTGACTCGCTCTGCATATGGCCGACCGCTGTCGAGGTAGTAGGTCGCGACCAGGCGGGGTGGTACACCCACGCGCAGGGCTTCTAGCAGGGCGTAGAAACGCAGATCATCGATGTGGTGTGGTGCGAATCCGCCCGTCTTGAGGTCGATGATCACTTTCTTGGCAGTTGTGCCCTGTGCTCGACCCAGCGTCAGGTCGACCCGGCCCAGCAACAGGATGCGACCCTCGAACAGCTCGACGCGAAGTCGGCTCTCGGTGACCGGAACCCAGTTCGACTTCAGTGGTGGGAAGCACTCGACGAACTTGGACACACGGTCGTTGGCCTCGAGTTGGAGCTCGGCCCGCTCGCGGGGCGCGATGCGCCGGAGCCAGTCGGCCAGGCCCGATTCGTTCCTGCAAAGGGACGCCATGGCTTCTTCGACCAGGACGATGGGAGGAGTAGATGCTCCCATGAAGACAGACAGCTCGATTGCCTTGTGTGCGACCGCGCCGCGGGCCAGCGGCGCGGTCCACTCGAACGGCACCTCGCGCTCGGCAACGAGCCGCGCCTCGCACCCGTGAACTGCGGTGAGCTGGTGCTTGGATAGGCACAGGGTTTCGCCGTCGGGCAGGTCGGCCAGGGTGGTGCAGGTCCCGGCTTCGAGCTCGGCCTGGAGCTTGTGGCGGAGCATGGGGTCGAACTGGGGCAGCTCGTCTCCGCAAGCGCCGAGTATGTCGAGCACATCTTGCTGGGCCGGGTTGAGTGTTCCGACCGAGCAGGTCATAGGTGGCGGGTGCGAGCTTGCTGTGGGTGCCGCCTGATGGTGATGTTCATCTGTTGCCAGAAGATCTGTTGCCATGCCGTCACCGTACGCAAGGGGTGTGACGGCCATGATGCCCCTTCTCTCCCTCGTCTCTCATGCATGTCTGGATGGGCTGGAGGAACGTCGCGGTGGTCGTGCCGGGGCCCGAGCCTGACCCCGGTGTTTGACTGACCTTCGTGCCCTCGTAGCGGACATGGCCGGGCCGGGCCTGTCTGGCGCTGCGGCCGGGGTTCGTGACGCGAGGCTCGGCCGCATTCCCGTCACATGCGTTTGGCATGATGCATTGGATGGATGGCAAGCCCGAACAACCAGCTCTGCTGATGCACACGACATCTTGCGGGGCCGGTGGCGAACGACCCGACGATTCTTGCAACCCCGAGGGCTCCGCCCCGTCTCGCTGCGACACGAGTCGAGAAGCCGACCTTTCTGAACCGCGCGCAAGACCGGTCCACGGGTCTGGTCCCACGGGCAGATCACACGTGCAGTCCAAGGCTCGGCCTTGGCCGATCCACGCTCCGTCGTCCAAGGGCGCCCCGGTCTCCTCGCCCGAAGCCACCTCGTTGCGGTTCGCCGGAGCTGCGAGGCTGCTCGCTTCGGTGTCGCGTGACCAGGGTGTGATCGCCCCGGCGTTTCGCAGCCCGCCTGGTGTCGGCACCCTCGATCGAACGATGAGGCTCATGCGTGATGGTGGGGTCACGGTTGCAGTTCGCGTGCGCGGCCGTCCTTGGGTGGCGGTCCTGGCCGACATGATTGACGGTCTCGTCGCCGCCAACCACCTTCAGGGCTCTGAGGCTACGAGGGTGCGCGCGGCGAGCTGGGCAGCCGCACAGCAGTCCGGCATCGACAGTTGTGACGGCGGGTCTGGCAGGTCCCCGGGTCTCAGCCAACCGGACCAGTCGCAGGTCGACGGTGGGGCCGGGCAGGCAGTCGAGCCACGCCAACGGATGAGCGAGGCCTACGCTCTAGCCCCGGCCACTCCCGCCCGGGTGGCGTAATTGGTAGACGCAGGGGGCTTAAACCCCCCAGACCGAGAGGTCGTGTGGGTTCGAATCCCACCCCGGGCACGTGCTCTGGCCCGTATGAGGTCTCCGAACGCCGTCGACGGCCGGGCCTACCTACCGGTTGCCAACGAGATGCTCGTCGTTTCTGGGGTAGCGCCCCCTACGCGTGGCCTTCGGCCGTGCTCCCCATCACCGTCGGGCCCGCCAGCGGTCGCGCCACCAGCAGAGCGGCATGTGTCACCGGCAATGCGAGGCCACCTACACGAGCGCGAAAGCACATCGAGCTATGTCGTGGACGCCGGCGCCGGCGCCGACCCCGTCAGCGGCAAGCGCCGCCAGCGCACCAAGAGCGGCTTCGCCACCAAGAAGGAAGCCGAGGCGGGGCTGCGCGAGATGCTCGGCACCGTCGAGGCCGGCACCTACGTGTCGACCACCGGCCTGACCGTGGGGGAGTACCTCGCGGAGTGGATCGAGAACATGCGCACCCAGGTCCGGGCCACGACGTGGCACGGCTACAACTCGTCGGTGAAGCGCCTCACCAAGCACATCGGCGCCGTGAAGCTGCAGGCGCTGACGCCGCTGCAGGTCGAGACCTGTTACGCCCGCATCCAGAAGGAGGGCGGCAAGCGTGGCGGACCGCTCTCGCCGAAGACGGTGAAGTACGTCCACGTCGTGCTGCACCGAGCGCTGAGCGACGCCGAGCGCCTCGGTCTCGTGCCCCGCAATGTCGCCCATGTCGCGCGCTCACCCGCCGTCGATCGCAAAGAGGCGGCGACGTGGACGGCCGAGGAGCTCTCGGCATTCCTGCATTCGGTCGAGGACGACCGGTTGTACGCGGCCTACGTCGTGCTGGCGACGACCGGGATGCGCCGGGGTGAGCTGTTCGGCCTGCGATGGTCGGACGTCGATCTCGATCGCGGTCGTCTGTCGATTGCGCAATCGTTGTTGAACATCGATTCGAACCTGGTGATCGAGCCGACCAAGACGAACCGCAGCCGCCGGTCCATTGCGTTGGACGAGGGAACGGTCGAGGTGCTGCGAGCCCATCGGCGCCGCCAGAAGGCAGAGCGCCTCGCGTTCGGTGAGCAGTGGGACGCGTCATACAACCTCGTGTTCTGCAAGCCCAACGGCGAGCCCGAGCACCCCGACATGTTCAGCCGCCGATTCAAGGCGAAGGTGAAGGCCGCCGGACTGCCGACGCTGCCCGGCCCGCACAACCTCCGCCACACGTGGGCGACCCTCGCCCTGAAGGCCGGCGTCCACCCTAAGATCGTGTCCGATCGCCTGGGCCACGCCACCATCGCGGTGACGGTCGACATCTACAGCCACGTGACCCCGTCGATGGACGCCGACGCTGCCGACCTCGTGG
>JAHFUU010000279.1 GCA_023264915.1 Microthrixaceae bacterium
AGTGCTTCAACCGAAGGCTCCCGGCTTCCAGACCATGTCGATCATCATCAAGAACCAAAGGACGTGGAGCATCCCGCCGAAGGCCCCCGCCTTCTGGCCACGCTCGGCCAGCTCGCCGACCTCCATCGGGGGCCCACCGGCCGGATTCGGGGTGATCTGCCCGCTGGCCAGCTTCTCTGACAGGCCGTCCATCGCCTTGAGGTTCGGGTTGTGAAGGAAGCCCGCGAGGCAAGCGGCTGCAACGAACAGGACCACGGCGATCTCGATCCAGAGCTGGTTGAACTTCCACACGCTGTCGCTCGTCGCGACCAGCACAAGACCGATGGCACCGGTCGCGTATATGAACGGGGTGGCGAGGATCTTTCCCGCCTCGTGCGCCGCGTGGCTTATCGCGTAGGCCTCTTTGGGGGCCGTGGGCCCCAAAGCCTTCGCCTTGGATCCCAGCACCGGGAACACGAAGGTCGAGCCGAAGCCGATGACCGCAGCCCCGAGATGCAACAGCAGGAAGAGCTTGTAGATGAACGTATCTGGTCCCATGTCTCCTTCACCTCTGATCTAGCGGGGCGGTGCCCCGACCCTATGAGTCATGTGACTGGTGGTCGACCCCTCACCTTCTCGGGGCGCCGAAAGGCGCCCTTACCTGATCTGTGGGAGGCCCGCTCGCTACCGCTCACGGTTCGCACCAGAAAACCCGAAGATGCGCATCGGTGACCTGTTGGGGCGCTCCCAGGCATCTTCGATCTTGCACCGGCCATGGCTTGGCTCACGATTCACATGCTTGAACCGCCGAGGACCGTACTGCCTGCCCGGACCGGTCGCAGGATCCTACCTGCTCGGCGAGAACACCTGGCGAATGCCCGCGCCCGATTCCTGCGCCTCGAAACGGTCGCGCTAGGTTTCAGCTGTGGCCACCGTGATCTCTGCTGACACCCCCCTCCACACCCTCGACGGCGACACGGCACCGCTCGAGTCCTGGACCACGACCTTCCACCTGGCACTGGTCGTGCTTGACCCCTTCGAGCTGGAGAGCGCCTGGATCCTTGACACGGCGGTCCGCGTCCTCAGCACCTTCGCCGAGGCCGACTGCCGGGTTGCGTTCTTGTTGACCTGCTCTGACGAGCAGGCCCGGCAGTTCCTGGGTCCCCTCGCCGAGCAGTTCCTGGTGTTCTGTGACCCCAACCGGTCAGCAGTCAAGGGCCTCGATCTGTCATACCTGCCGGCGTTCGTGCACCTGAACGTGAACAACGAGGTCGATGCCAAAGCCGAAGGATGGCAGCCCGAAGACTGGCGATCGGTCTCAGAGGAGCTCGCAATCGCGATGCGCTGGCACCGGCCCGAGATCCCCCTGCCCGAGGACCCCATTCCCTTCGCTGGCACGCCTGCCACGGGCTGACACTCGCCCGGACCACATCCGGCCCAGGCTGGCAGGGCCGGCGCCATCTTGCCCGGGGCCGATTCAATGGTGTCGGAGCGTGACGTTCGCGAGCTCGGCGAAGAAGTCGTTGCCCTTGTCGTCCACCACGATGAACGCCGGGAAGTCGACGACCTCGATCTTGAACACCGCTTCCATCCCCAGCTCCGGGTACTCGAGCACCTCGACCTTGCGGATGCACTCCTTGGCCAGCCGGGCAGCGGGTCCACCGACGGATCCGAGATAGAAGCCACCGTGGCGCTGGCAGGCCGCAGTGACCTGAGGTGAGCGGTTCCCCTTGGCGACCATGACGAGCGACCCGCCCGCGTCCTGGAACTTGTCCACATAGGAGTCCATACGACCAGCGGTGGTGGGCCCGAACGAACCCGATGCGTAGCCCTGCGGGGTCTTGGCGGGCCCCGCGTAGTACACCGCATGGTCGACCATGTACTGGGGCATGGCCTCACCCAGGTCGATCCGCTCTGAGATCTTGGCGTGGGCGATGTCGCGGGCAACCACCATGGGCCCCGACAGGGACAGGCGGGTCTTGACCGGATGTTTGGTCAGCTCCGCAAGGATCTGTGGCATGGGTTGGTTGAGGTCGATCTGCACGACCTCTCCGGGCATGGAGGAGCTTGATACGTCGGGCAGGAAGCGGGCCGGGTCGGTCTCGAGCTGTTCGAGGAAGATGCCCTCGCGGGTGATCTTCGCGAGAGCCTGGCGGTCAGCCGAACACGACAGGGCGATCGCGATGGGACATGAGGCGCCGTGGCGGGGCAGGCGGATCACCCTTACGTCGTGGCAGAAGTACTTGCCCCCGAACTGGGCGCCGATCCCTATGAGCCGGGACAGCTCGAGGATCTCCAGTTCGAGCTCGGGATCGCGGATCGCATGCCCGGCCGGGCTGCCTCGCGTCGGCAAGCTGTCCAGGTAGCGCGTCGAGGCAAGCTTCGCCGTCTCGAGGGCAACCTCTGCTGAGGTGCCGCCAATGACCACGGCCAGGTGGTAAGGGGGGCAGGCGGTCGTGCCGAGGTGGCGCAGCTTCTCATCGAGCCACGGCATCAGCTGGGAAGGATTCAACAAGGCCTTGGTCGCCTGGAACAGGAGGCTCTTGTTGGCAGACCCGCCGCCCTTGGCTATGAACAAGAACTTGTATTCGTCGCCGCCCACTGCGGCGATCTTGATCTCGGCCGGAAGGTTGGTGCCGGTGTTGACCTCGTCCCAGGTGGTGAGCGGCGCCATCTGCGAGTAGCGCAGGTTGTCGTCCCGGTAGGCCTCGAACACGCCGCGTGACAGTGCCTCCTCATCGGCGCCGCCGGTGAGCACCCACTGGCCCTTCTTGGCCTTGATGATCGCCGTGCCGGTGTCCTGGCACATCGGCAGGATGCCACCAGCAGCGATGTTGGCGTTCTGCAACAGGTCCATCGCGACGAACCTGTCATTGTCAGATGCCTCCGGATCGTCGAGGATCGTGTGCAGCTGACCGAGGTGGGCGGGCCTCAGGTAGTGGGCTATGTCGAACATCGCCGCCTTGGTGAGCATCGTGAGGGCCTCGGGCTCGACCCGCAAGAAGACTCCACCGGCGGCCTCGGCCGTGGAGACGCCGTCGGTCGTCAAGAGACGGTAGGGGGTCTCGTCGGGGCCGAGCGGGAAGGGCTCTGTGTAGGTGAAGCCTTCGGTCATTGCAACGGCCTATCCGTGCAGGTCCACAGCAGGCAAGTCGGCGCTGGGACAACAGGTGCAGATCAAGGTAGCTGGAACTGCTGGAAGAACTTCCATGCCGTGGCGGTCGCGTCGATCTCCGTGCTGGACTTGCCGAGCACTCCGACCGCGCCCGAGTTGCCCAGCTCGCCCATGACCTTGCTTCCGGGCCAGCTGTGCCCACCGTCGGCTATGACGTAGAAGACGACTTCTGCGCGGTCGCTACACCCGGGGAAGGTGCGCTTCTCGACGTTTGCCGTGACCTGCTGGACAGTCGGCGTCAGCTGGCATCCATCGGCGCCAGCCCACTTCTTGACCACCGACTCGACGGGTGGGAACAGCCCGTCTTCGGGCGCCAGGGTCGAAGGCGGCTGGGGAGGTGCGCTTCCCACGATCCCCTTGGAGAGGAAGGAGATGTCGAAGCCTCCGTTGAACGGCAAGATTACGTCCTGGCGACCCCAGAAGACCTCCATCGGGACAGGCCGGGACGGGGAGCATCCTTCGGGGAACCGGATACCGGAGATCAGGCTCACTGCGGTGACCTTCCCGGACATCTTGCATGCCATGAGGGACGAGATCATCCCTCCCATCGAGATGCCGTCGGCGTACACGCGGCTGGTGTCGATGCACAGGTCCTTCTCTGTGCGGGCCAGTGCCTCGTCGATGTAGGTGAGGTCCGGGTTGTCATCCAGGTCGAGCTTCCAGGTCGGAACCGCACCGAGGGCTTGGGTGAACAACACGACGATGCCTTGCGCGTCCGCTGTTGCCTCCCAGTCCGAGAACGAAGCCTCCTGGGCGCGGGTCATGGTCAGACCGTGGGATGAGATGACGACAGGGAGCGGCTTGTTGCCGTCGTAGCTGGAAGGTACGAACTGGCGGTACACGCGCTCCTGCCCGCCGCTGGTGAAGGTGACGTCAGCACCGGCTCCCTTGCCCAGTGGGCTGGTACCGCCGGGGGTGCCACATCCAACCGATGGCTTCGCTGCGCCCTTGACGGGTGGCCCTTGCGCGCTCGTGCCGGGGCCACTGACACCGCTGGCCGTCGTCGAGGGCGCCGGACCGGCTCCCTCACCTGAGGACTTCGAGCACGCTCCAGCAGTCGTGACGATGATGAGCCCAGCCAGGGCGAGTCCCAGCCGCCGAAGCGGAACACCGTTCATCTCGGCCACCTCACGGTCCCCATCGGTCCTGCACCCATCAGTGCCTCCACTCGAAACGACAAAGGCTAACAAGCCCCGCTGCGCCCAGGAGGACACCCCGCGGGTGCGCCGACGGGCTCAGCGTCGCCGTCAGGGCCCGAGCCATGCCTGGCTCAGGGCGACCGTCGTGCGCAGTTGGCTGATACCCGCGGATCCGTCGGGGAGGTTCCAGTTGGTCAGGCCCTGAAGTCTCTTGGAGGCCACGATGGATCCCTGGAGGTGGACCAGGAACACATACGGCTCCTCGCGGGCGAGCTCCTCCTGGACCTTCTGGTACTGGTCCGCCTGCTTCGAGATGTCCCCCACTGAGCGTGACTTGTCGATGGCTTCGTCGACGGCAACGTCGCGGAACCGTCCCAGGTTGGTGCTCACCGCACCTTCAGCGATGGACGTGCCCTTCCCGTAGACCAACCCGAAGTCCTCGTCTGGATGGCCGCCCGAGAACAGAGGCATCACGGCCGCCTCGAAGTCCCCGACGCTTGCCCTCCGG
>JAHFUU010000280.1 GCA_023264915.1 Microthrixaceae bacterium
GGCCATATTCCGCATCGATCACTTCCTCGGGAAGGAAGCCATGCGGAGCCTGCTCATAAGCCGGTTTGCCAACTCGATCCTCGAGCCCCTGTGGAACCGCCAGCACGTCCACAGCGTCAAGATCACCATGGCAGAGGACTTCGGGGTCGAGGATCGTGGCGGGTTCTATGACTCGGTCGGCGCCCTGCGCGACGTGATGCAGAACCACCTGCTCCAGATGGTCGCCCTGTTCGCCATGGAGCAACCGGTCAACGAGAGTGCCCGGGCACTTCGTGACGAGAAGGCCAAGGTCCTCCAGGCCGCCCTACCCGTCGACCCCAAGCACTACGTGCGAGGGCAGTACGACGGCTACCTCGACGTGGCCGGTGTCAAGCCGGGGTCTGACACAGAGACCTATGGCGCGTTCAGGCTGAACTTCGCCTCGCCTCGATGGGGTGGGGTCCCGTTCTTCTTGCGTGCCGGCAAAGCCCTTCACCGGACCGTGACCGAGATGACCATCGTCTTCGCGCCGCCACCCAGGCCGCTGTGGCTCGATGACGGAAGCCCTCACCCGCCCAACATGATCCGGATCGAAGCAAAGCCTGAGAACTTCGCGTCGCTCACCTGGCTCGAGAAGCGGCCTGGCGACGAGATGGTCGCCGAGCCCATCACACTTGCCCCCCCACCCGAGGAGCGACGGGACATCGGCCCCGAGCCATACGAGCTGCTGATCGAAGAGGCCATGACCGGCGATCCCACACTGTTCGCACGCGAGGACAGCATCGAGGAGTCCTGGCGGATCGTCGATCCGATCCTGGGCGACCATGAGCCGGCCGAGCCCTATCGGCAGGGGACCTGGGGACCAGCAGGCGCCCGCCGCCTGGTTCAGTACTACCACGGCTGGCCCGAAGAGCCACCAGCTTGAGATGCGAGCCGCGAGCGCGGGACAGATCTTCCTCATCCGCCACGGAACGACCGCCTGGAGCGCGGCTGGCCGCCACACCAGCAGGACCGATCTGCCGCTTCTTCCCGAAGGAATGGCCCAGGCGTCGAGCGCCGGTGCGCTGCTCGGTGGCCGGAGCTTCGCTCTCGTGCTCTGCAGCCCGATGCAGCGCGCCATTGCAACAGCCGATCTGGCCGGATACGGCGACGTCATCAAGGTCACCGAGGATCTGCGCGAGTGGGACTACGGGGACCTCGAAGGCAAGACGAGCTCTGAGATCTGTGGTACGTATCCGGGCTGGACGATCTGGACCGGACCCGTTCCGAATGGTGAGACGCTTGCTGAGGTCGGAAAGAGAGCCGATCGAGTGCTCGGCCGGGTCTCGAGGGCTGGCGGCGACGCGGCGTTGTTCGGGCACGGCCACATGCTCAGGGTGCTGACCGCGCGCTACCTCGATCTCGACCCGGTCGAGGGCCGCCGGTTCGCACTCGACACCGCCACGCTCAACATCCTCGGCCGGGAGCACGACTACACCACCGTCCGAGTCTGGAACCAGAGCGCGCACGGCGTCCGCTGACCGCACCACCTGCAAGACCGTCAAGAACGCGCGACGCTGACGAGGCCATCGGCACCGGACCGCCGAGACTGGTTCGAAGACAGCGTCGATTGCCAAGGGAACGATCGCCGGGAGGAGGGCCCATGCCCAGCACAGCCAGCGGTGAAGGCGACAGGACCACGGATCACGAAGCGAGCCCGGCGAACGTCGAGGGTCGCCGCTTGATCTTCGGCAAGTGGGGGATGTGGATGACCCTGGTGGGGGCCGTCACGATGCTGGCCGGCCTGCTCTTCGGGTACGACCAGGGTGTCATCTCAGGAGCGCTGGAGTTCATCTCCGCGCACTTCAACCTCTCAGCCACCACCCAAGAGGTCGTCACGAGCTGGGTGACGCTCGGGGCGCTGGTAGGGGCTCTCGTCGCTGGTGTGCTGGCTGATCGGGTCGGCCGGAAGCGAGCCAACGTCATCGCCGGCCTGCTCTTCATGGCGGGGGCGGCGATCGAAGCCCTGGCACCTTCGACTGTCGTTCTCGTGATGGGCCGATTCGTCGTCGGCTTTGGCGTTGGCGTGGCTTCGGTCGCTGCGCCGCTCTACGCCGCAGAGACCGCGCCAGCACGGGTACGCGGCCGGTTCGTCTCCACCTACCAGCTCGCCATCACCATGGGGATCCTCGTCGCGTACATAGTCGACGACCTCTTGACCCCGAGCGGCAACTGGCGCGTGATGCTGGGCTTGGCGATCGTCCCCGGTGCCCTTATTGCGTGCGTGATGTTCTTGATGCCCGAGTCGCCGCGGTGGCTGCTGAAGGCAGGCCGGCGTGAAGATGCGAGGGCGTCGGTGCAGCGTCTGGACGGGTCGGCCGGCCTCGACGAGCACATCGAAGCGATCGAGGCCGATCTGGCCCAATCCTCCCAAGAGGCCTCCTGGCGCGAGGTGTTCAGCAAGACACTTCGGAGACCGCTGATGATCGGTGTCGGGCTCGCTGTGTTCCAGCAGATCACCGGCATCAACGCCATCATCTACTACGCGGATGAGATCTTCGCCCGGGCAGGGTTCAACACGCCCGAGCAACAGGCAAGGGCGACCCTGTATGCGGTTGGACTGGTCAACGTGCTGGCCACATTCATCGCTGTCGTGTACGTCGACCGGTTCGGTCGCCGCCCACTGTTGCTTGCAGGCCTCACCGGCATGGTCGTCAGCCTGGCCGGCGTCGGCTTCGCGTTCTTCGTCTTCGACGAGACATCTCATCCGACCGGGGGTACGAGCACCACGGGGATCCTCACCGTCATCGGGCTGGTCGTGTTCATCGCGTCGTTAGCCTTCAGCCTCGGGCCAATCGTTTGGACCGTCATCAACGAGATCTACCCGACCCGGGTCCGGGGCAAGGCTGTCGCCGTCGCCACCGCTGTGAACTGGGGATCGGCGTTTCTGGTCAGCCAGTTCTTCTTGACCTTGGTCGATGGGATCGGCTCCGCTGCGACGTTCTGGCTCTTCGCAGTGGCGGGCGTGTTCGCATACGTGTGGATCTACAAGCGGGTGCCTGAGACCAAGGGGCGCTCCCTCGAGGAGATCGCCGCCATGTGGCAGCAGGACGAAACCGGCGTGCCGTCGGAGCCCACAGCCGTTTGACCGGTCTCCGTCCGCCGGTGCGGCACCCGATCGCGGTAGCGGACTCCATGGTTGCCGGGCGCGTGCCGCGTGGCCAGCGACGTGTCCCCCTCCTGAGCCTGGTCAGTCTCGACCTCCGTCGAACCAGCGCGACAGGGTCTGTTCGGCCTCGGCGCGGAACCGGTCGATCGCCGAGCAGGCGAACTGCAAGGGGTCCATCTGGTCGTTGCGGGCCAACGGGGTCAGGTCCATGGCCACGATGACCTGGTGAGCCTCGTCGGCCTGCCTCGGTTCGAAGATCGTGGCGTTGGCCACCCGGCGGCCTGCCGCGGCGAGGTCGTACCGCTTTGGGCCAAGTTGGGAGCGGTGCACCGAGATGAGCGACTCGGCGAGGTCCGCGTGCGCGCTCACATCGATGCGGACCTTCTCATGGTCAGGAAGCCAATCGAGGTCGCGCCAGCTCTCGACACCCACCATGCGCGAAGGGCGAGCAGTCAGGTCCAGGTGCCGCACAGCGGTGACGACAGCTGCCGACACGGCCACGTGGGTCTCGTGCTTGTCAAGGAGGTTGTGCGTGTACAGGTTGGTCGGGTGGGTCTGATCGACCAACCACGCGATCTCGTCAATGAGCCCTCGATTGCCAGTCGGGTCGCGTACCCAAGCGCTGGAATGACCGAGCTGGACCATGATCGAGTAGCCGCCAAGATCTGCTGCTTCACGCTGTTCGACCCTGCGCGCAGCGGCGAGGTCCTCGGTTGACCTGACCTCGGCGGGGTCGGTGACGCCGCCCGCTCCGTCGGTGCACACCACGCCCCCGAACCATCGCGTGGGGTCCCCGATGCACTCGCCTATGGCGCCGATCGCCAGGAGCTCCAGATCATCGGGGTGGGCCATCACCCCAAGGTCGGTCACCCGAGCCAGCGCTTCGCGACACCCGGCGCCATCGGGGACGAAGATGTCCGCACCTGCGGGCAGCGGGCCAGTCATCTCTTCAGGAATCACCGCGACAACCAGCTCGCGGTCTCCCGCGGTTCGCTGCCAGGAGCTGCTCGCGTCAAGAGCTCCTTTACGCGAACAGGATCAGGCGTCGCTGTCAGCGCCCACATCGCCCGCATCGTCACCTTCGCCCACGAGCGGCTTGGTGGCAGCCTGCACGACCTGCTTGGCGAAATCGCGCTGGGCCTTCAGCACCTTCTCGGTGAGGTCAAAGGCCCGGTCGATCAGCTCGTCGACTGCCGAGGTGTCACCGGGTGCCATGTTGCTCACGCCATCTGTGAAGGACCGGCCTGCATCGAGCACGGCGCTCTGGCTTCGGGCAACCAGATCGAAGATCTGTTCCTGCAGCTGCTTCAGGTCAGGGGTGTCGGGCATGTCTGGCTCCTCTTTGCGCCGCGTGGGCAATCGGCGTGGATTGGGTGCTGCCAGACTGCCACGCCACGGCGCGGTCCGGCACACCCGCTCTGAACTTGTCAGACTGGGGCATGATCGAAGTCGAAGGCGTGGTGAAGCGCTTGGGTGGCCGGGTCGTGCTGGACCGTGTCTCCTTCGAAGCGCCACAGTCGATGGTCACGGGCCTGCTCGGGCCGAACGGGGCAGGCAAGACCACCACGATGCGCATAGTCGCCACCCTGTTGCGGGCCGACGAGGGCTCAGTTCGGATCGCGGGTCTCGACGTCGCCGAACACCCTGTCGAGGCCAGGAGCATGCTCGGGCTC
>JAHFUU010000281.1 GCA_023264915.1 Microthrixaceae bacterium
CACGGGCCTGTGCGCCGCCTCCCGCTCGGCGAGCTGGTTTTCGAGGACCGGTGGGATCAGACACCTCGGTGGGCTGTGGACCCCGACGGGACCCGCTTCAGCGGAGGCCCACCACCCCCCGCGTTGACCGCACACACCCTCAACTCGACTTGGCACATCGACTCAACCCACGTCGATCAGGTCGACCACGAACACCAGCGTCTCGTTCGGGCCGATGACACCTCCCGCGCCCGCCTTGCCGTAGCCCAGGTTCGGTGGGATGACGAGCCGTCGCCTACCCCCGACCTTCATCCCGGCGACACCTCTGTCCCAGCCACCTATGACCTCCCCGCCACCGAGGCGGAACCTGAAGGTGTCACCACGGTCCCATGAAGCGTCGAACTGCGACCGGGTGGACCAGGCGTGCCCCACATAGTGCACCTCTACCGCCTGGCCGCTGGTCGCCTCAGAACCCTCGCCCACTTCGAGGTCCTCGATCACCAGGTCATCCGGCGGCTGCTCACCCGGAGGCACGTACACGTGGGGCTTCTCGTCGTTTGCCATCGCGACAACCTACAACCCTTCCGTCGGGCCCGGGCGGGGCCGCCCGCCGTATCGGCGAGCCGCCCGGGGCCAAGACGCGGAGCCCCCGGACGCTTGCTGTCCCGCGATCGACGATCTGTTGTCGATGTGGCAAGTGCCGTCCTCGGCGCGACCGCCGGGGAGCCCGACGGTGCTGGGGACACATGGCCGAAGACCACGCGTCGGGGGCGCAGCCCCCGACGCGACTGGGCACCTGACCTACTTCTTCTTGCCCTTCTTGCCCTTCTTGGCCTTCTTGGCCTTCTTGCCCTTCTTGTCGCCTGACTTCTTGGACTTCTTGTCGGACTTCTTCTTCTTGCCCATGGCTTCCCCCTTCTTGACGGATCCTGGCGAGGGAGGCTACCGAACGGTTCGACGAGGTGCTCGCTCGGGGCACCTGGCACGCCCAGCTGGTTCGAGCGCCCCTGCTGCGCACCCCTACTGCGCACGGCGAGAGCGAGGTCCGGATCCGTAGTCACCAAAGGGATCGTCCCGTTCTCGCACCGCCTCCCTGAAGCCGACCTGGCCGGCACGTGCTACGAAATCGAGCCCCTCCTGGGTGTGCCGCGCTATCCCGTCGAAGAGGCTCCCGACCAGGCGGCTCGAGGACATGCCCATGTTCTCGACTGTCTGGTTGCACAGCAGCTTCAACATGACGAGCTGGTTCGTGGGCACCTGTGCCATCCGGGACGCGAAGGCGAAGGCATGCTCCTGCAAGTCGTCTGCGGGCACCGATTCGAGAATCAGCCCGATGCGGGCGGCCTCCTCGGCGGATATCTCGTCGCCGGTCAACAGGTAGCGCTTGGCCTGCTCTAGACCCATCCGATAGACCCACATCGCCGTCGTTGGTGTTCCCCACACCCGCGACGGTGGGTAGCCGAAGACAGCGTCGTCTGCAGCGATGATGACATCCGCGCAGAGCACCATGTCGGTCCCTCCTCCGATGCACCAGCCGTTGACCGCAGCAATGGTCGGCTTGGACGAGTACCACAGCTTCATGTAGGTGTCGACGAACAGGCTGATCATGCGGAGGTCTCCGACCGAGTCCCAAACGCGCTGGTCCCGCGCGGGGGCCGAGCTGGCTGCCTGACCAGCCCCAGCCCCGACAGACGGGGTCCCGGATTGACCGGTCTCACCTGGTCCGGTCATGGCGCTCCTCGTCCCGACAGCGCGACCCTCCGGCCCGTCTGCCGGTGCCGGCGGTTCCACTGCCGGCACGTCGCCTCGAACCTCCTCCTGGGGGACACGCGGTTCTGCGGTCGACTCCGAGGCCTGAGCTGCCGTTGACCAGTCAAGTCCGTAACCAGCACAGAAAGCGGGGCCCTCGGCACGAAGCAGGATCACGTGCACGTCGGGGTCCCAGTTCGCGACGTCGATCGCGTCGGCGAGCTCCTCGCGCAGAGCCAGCGTGATGGTGTTGTACGCCTCGGGACGGGCGAGCCAGATGGATCGCACACCAGAAGCGGTCTCTGTTCGGATCGTGGTGTAGGCCATCCCCCAGCTTGCCTCACTTGGCGCTTCGAGGTGCCGCCTGGTAGGTCTTCGTCTGTGGAAGACCCGGTGGAGACGCTGCTCGAGCTGTTCGCATTCGAAGAGACCGGCGAGGACCACTTCCGCGCCGTCAACCTCGACAGGGGCTACGGCGACCGTGTCTTCGGTGGTGAGGTCGCCGGGCAGGCCCTTCGAACGGCGACCCACACGATCGACGTGCCGCATGGCCTGCATTCACTTCACGCCTACTTCGTGCGGCCCGGCAAGCCGGGTGTGCCGATCGACTACTCCGTCGAGCGGACCCGCGACGGTCGGTCCTTCACGACGCGACGCGTCCTTGCACTCCAAGGCGACGAGGCCATCTTCGAGATGTCCTGCTCCTTCCACAAGCACGAAGAGGGTCTCGACTACCAGCTCGGACGCTCCCGCGACGTGACCGAGCCCGAGGATTCACCATCGGCGATGGAGCTGATCCCAGAGGAGCATCGCCATCGCATCCCGTTCGAGCTGAGAGAGCTCGGCCCCTCAGAACCCGACGCCGACGGCTGGTACCCGTCGACCCGACGGGTGTGGCTGCGCATCAAGCGACGGCTGCCCGACGACCCGTTGCTGCACGCGTGCCTGCTCACGTTCATGTCTGACATGGGCGCCGTGATGGGAGCCATAGCGCCGGTACCAGAGAGCTCGAGCACCAAGCTCATGGCGGCCAGCCTCGACCATGCCATGTGGTTCCACCGGCCGATCAGGGCAGACGAATGGGTCCTGTATGACCTTGCAGCCGTGTCCAACTACGGTGCTCGCGGCCTTTGCCGCGGCACGATGCACACAGCCAAGGGCACCTTGGGCATCTCGGTCGCCCAGGAGGCCCTTCTCCGCCCGATCACCAGATGATCCGGTCCGCTAACGCCATGATGAGCGAGACCGATCGGAGTACCAACCGAACCAAGTCGAGATCCGAACCCGAGGCTCGGGCGCGGCGATCATCCTCAGGTGCCGGACGGACCCTCCGCCACGCTTGGCACCACGGTGTCGTGGGAAGGCAGCGTGATGCCACCCGTGTATCCCTTGCCCCCCTTGTACCTGGGTGTGGTTTGCACGAGGACGTCCTCGGGGATCATGTGGCGGGACACCAGACCGTACTGATCGGCCCAGGCAAGCAAGGGGGGCAGGACCACCAGCGCAGACACCAGAGCTGTGGTGACGTTCATCCCGACGACAAGACCGAAGTCCCTCAGCAACGGCAACGACGACGTCGAGATGACCGCGACGCCCGAGATCGCCGTGAGGCCCGACACGATGAAGGCTCTTCCGGTGCGGGACGCGGCGACATCCACGGCCGCTCTGGGTTCGAGCCCGCGGCGGCGCTCCTCGACGAACCGCAAGAGGATCAATGACGTGAACTCGGTGCAGGCTGCCACGACAAGCGGTCCGCCGACAGCTGTCATGGGGCTGAGCTTGAACTTGAACAAGAACGCGACCAGTGAAGCGACGCCGACGGCGATCAGCACAGGAACCAGCGACAGCAACGAGCGGATGATGCTTCGCAACCGGACGGCGAGGAACAGCCCGACGAACAGCAACGACAGGTAGGTCAGCACGATGCGGTTCGACGTGAGGTTCTCGAGAAGGCCCACACCGACCACCGCCAAGCCTGAGGGAATGGCACTGACACCTCGCGGATGTTGCGCATCGGCCTCAGCGCGAATCTGGTTGACGACCTCCTTGCGCTCCTCGAGGGAGCCCTTGCCGTACCGGTAGATGAGGTTCATCGACCCAGACCGCGGGTCGACCATCGACCGCTTCAGGTCGTCGGGAGCCGCGTCATAGGTCCCCTTGACCAGCTCGGCGGACGGAGTCAGATCGCCGGCACCCGGCACATCGGTGAGATAGTCCGCGGTTGTGACCAGGCTGGTCGCGGTCAGCAGCTCTTCGGGGTGCTCTTTGATCTGGCGGGCCGCGAAGTCGTCCACGAAGGTGACCGTCTCTTGCGGGTACAGCCCCGGGGTGGAAGAGGGAGACTGGTCTTGCACGAAGATCCCAAGCTCAGAGCTGGACCCGGTCTGCTGCTGGACCTTGTGGAGGTTCGCGATCGCGTCCGAGCTCTGGTTCACCCATTCCACGGGGTCGGTCTGCAGGACGAGCTTGTCCTCAACAGCCAGGCCCGCGAAGAAGATGCCAAGGCTGCCGACGGCCAGGACAGGGGCAGCCCACAAGGGAAACGAACCGAGGAAGACGACAAGCTTGCCGAGCGGCCCCTCACGGAAGTCACGGCCCCGCGTCGGTGACTTGTACTCGCGGATTCCGAGCGTGGCCAGCGGGACGATGATGCTGGCGAAGCAGATCACCGCGATGCCCACCGCGAGCAGCAAGCCGAACTGGCGGATCATAGGCACCTTGGCGAAGCGCAAGGCCAAGAACGCGAACACGGCGTCGAAGGTGACCACCAGCAGAGCGGGGCACAGGTTGCGCGCCGTCTCCTGGATGGGATGCGGGTTGCGGTCGATCACCACCTCCTCTTCGACCCTCGCGTGCATCTGGATCGCGTAGTCGATCCCGACCCCGAGCATCACGGGCAGGCCTGCGATGGTGACCAGCGACAGCGGGATTCCCATGTAGCCGGCCAGGCCGAACGCCCAGATGACGCCTACGACGATCACGCCGAGCGGCAGCAGCCGCCAGCGCACGTCGAACAGGATGATGAGTATGAGCGACATGATGACGATCGCGATGAGGCCCAGGGACATC
>JAHFUU010000282.1 GCA_023264915.1 Microthrixaceae bacterium
GGCACGGGTGCCGAGCACCGCAATCGTCTGGGGGTGGCAGCCAGGGTCGGCCAGGAACGTCGAGCCTCCCCTGGGGTTGAGGCGATGGCACATCGCCATGGCCTCGGCGGCTGCAGTCGCCTCGTCGAGGAGCGAGGCGTTCGCAATCTCCATCCCGGTCAGATCGCAGACCATCGTCTGGAAGTTCAGCAACGCCTCGAGCCGGCCTTGGGAGATCTCGGGCTGGTACGGGGTGTAGGCCGTGTACCAGCCAGGGTTCTCGAGGACGTTGCGGAGGATCACGTTCGGCGTGACCGTTCCGTAGTAGCCCATGCCGATGAGCGAGGTGAGCACCTTGTTGCCTTTGGCCAGTCCACGGAGACGCTTCAGCGTCTCGGCCTCACCCACCGGGCCCGGCAGGTTCAACGGCTTCTCAGCCCTGATCGAAGCGGGGACCACGCGGTCGATGAGCTCGCCGAGGCTCGCGAGACCCAACACGTCGAGCATCTGGCGCTGATCGGAGGGGTCGGGCCCTATGTGGCGAGGAACCAGCAGGTCTGTGGGATCGAGGTCGAGGATCGGCTTGTCCGTCTGGTCAGGCATCTTCGAAGTCCTCTCGCGGGTGTCTCGTTGGCGTCCACCCCAGCTGTAGTGGGACCTGAGAGCTTCGCCGGCGCGGGCTGCACGCGGCTTTCCCCTTCGGTGAGCTCGCCTGGCAGGTGAGCTGCTCTCCAGCTTGGCCTGCGGTGCGCGGTACGGGTGCCTGAGAGATTCCGGGGCGGTTGCTCCTTCGGCGCCTCGATCAGCCTCGTCGCTGTCAAAGCTCTCCTGCACACCTCAGCGGCCAGTCGGTTGTGGCGAACACCCTAGCGGGGCTCCGCCCCGGCCCCGACGAGCCATGTGATCGGGATGGGACCGCGGCCCCTCACCCCTTGGGGCGCCGTCGGCGCTCACACCTGGTTCCGTGCGAACGGCCCGCTCGCTGCCGCTCACGGTTCGCACGGGCAAGCCATGTGATCGGGATGGGACCGCGGCCGGGAGGCACAGGGACCGGGTGCCCAGCTACGGTGACCGCGCCCAACTGGGAACCCGAAGGAGCCGACCCGTCACGGGAGCGAGTCAGGCAACCAGGCGACCAGCCAGCGAGGTGGCCGGCAGGTGAGAACGCCAGGTCCGGCCTCACAGATCGATTGCTCAGGAGGATCAGATGTCGCGGATAGTCGTGCTAGGTGGTTGCGGTGGGATTGGCACAATCGCGACCCGCACCGTGGCGGTGGGCGAGGACTTCGACCAGATCGTCGTTGCGGACCTGCGGGCTGAGGAGGCGGCCGCTCTGGCGGCGACGATCGATCACCGAGGGATCAGCTCCGCCGCGTTCGACGCGACCGATCCCGCGTCCATCCGGGCGGTGATGGATGGGGCAGACCAGGTGCTCAACTGCGTAGGGCCCTTCTACCGCTTCGGCGCCCCGATCTTGCAGGTCGCCATCAGCGCAGGCGTCGACTACGTCGACGTCTGCGACGACCTCGACGCGACTCTCGCTCAGCTGGACCTCGATGATGCTGCCAGCGACGCCGGGGTGTGCGCTCTGGTCGGCATGGGCAACTCTCCCGGACTGGCCAACGTGTTGGCCAGGTACGCCGCTGACCATCTCCTCGACGTGGTGGACAGGGTCGACATCTCCCACATCCACGGTGGCGAGCCGGCAGAAGGTGGAGCGGTGATCAAGCACCGCATCCACGCGATGACCAACGACATCCCCGTCTTCGTCGATGGCGAGCAGCGAAGCGTGCGGATGCTGGAGGACAGCGGGCGTGAGTTCATCGTCGACACCGACTTCCGCGATGTCGGGACGTTCCCCGTGTACCCCTATCCCCACCCCGAGACGATCACGTTGCCCCGTCACCTCAAGGGTCTCAAGAGATGCACGAACAGCGGGGTGGTGTTCCCCTTGAGCTACTTCAACCTGACCATGGACATGGTCAGGGTGGGGGCATGCACCACCGAGGCCCTGACCGTAGACGGGGCACAGGTGGTTCCCATCGAGTTCTCGGTCGCCCACATCCTGTCCCAACGGGAGCGACTGCTCGCCGAGGCCGGGGTCACCGGTCCTGCGGGCTGCCTCAAGATCGTGGTCGGTGGCTCGAAGGACGGTGCTCCTCACACCTTCGTGTTCTCGCTCTCGTCGACCAGCGAGGGGGCAGGAGAAGGCACCGGGATCCCCGCCGGGCTGGGAGCAGTCCTGATGCACCGCGGGTCGATCGCGAGTCCTGGAGTGCACCCACCTGAGAGCATCGTGGACCCTATCGAGATGATGGCACTGGCCGGCGAGGTCATAGGCAAGCTCGGCGTGACTTCGGCCGGGGAAGGTGGCGGGGTACCGATCCACATCGAGCACATCAAGCCTGACGGTTCGTCCGAAGAGCTACCGCTGGAGCTGTGAACGTGCCCGGCACGTCATCGGGGCTCGACCTGTACGTCGGTCACGACCTGGGTACCGGCGGGGACAAGGCGGCGCTGGTCGACCGGCAAGGCCGGGTCCTTGCAACAGCCTTCGAGCCCTATGAGCTGTTCCATCCGGCGCCGAAGGTCGCCGAGCAGGACCCCGAGGACTACTGGGCTGCGGTCAGCTCGACCACCAGAGCGGTGCTCGACGAGGCCGGGGTCGGCGCCGAGAGCGTGAAGGCGGTCGGCTTCGCCGGTCAGATGCTCACTCTCGTGCCCCTCGACGCCGGTGGGGTTCCAACCCGTATGGCCATCTCGTGGATGGACAGCCGGGCCGACCAAGAGGCGAGGCGGCTCGTCAGGCGGCTCGGTGGGGACCGTGTCGTGATGGCTCTCGCCGGTGCCGTCCCCTCTGGAAAGGACATCGTCTGCAAGGTCGCCTGGCTCAGGCGCAACGAGCCTGAGGTGTTCGACAGGACAGCTGCGTTCTGTGACGCGACGGGGTACCTCGTGGCGCGAGCCACGGGCGAGCTCGTGGCTGACCACACCGCTGCGGGCGGCACAGGGTTGTTGAACCGCAAGACTCGCGAGTGGGACCGCCTGTTGACCACCGTCATCCGTGCTCCCGTCAAGAAGCTGCCGCGGATCCTCGCTTGTGCCGACGTCGTCGGCGGCCTGCTCGAAGGACCGGCTTCAGAACTGGGCCTGGTGCCGGGCACTCCGGTCGTGGCTGGCCTCGGCGACGTGCCGGCCGCCCAGGTCGGATCCGGGTCGGTGCTTCCAGGTGACGCGCACATCTGCCTCGGGACATCGGGCTGGCTGTGTGTCACGACCGACACAGCCAAGGACCTTGGCCGAAACGGGGTGTTCTCGCTGCCCGCCGCTGACCCGTCCAGCTTCGCGATGGTCGGCGAGATGGAGACGGTGGGCGAGTGCCTCGACTGGTTCGTGGACAACCTCGGCGCGGGGGAGCTGACACATGCCACGTGCCTGAGTGAGGCAGCTGAGGTGGCACCCGGGTGTGACGGCTTGATGTTCCTGCCCTGGATGTTCGGCGAGCGGTCACCGGTGACTGACACCACCCTCCGCGGGGGCTTCGTGAACCTGTCCCTTGACCATGGGCGTGGCCATCTCGTTCGGGCCATGCTTGAAGGCGCTGCGCTGAACCTGAGGTGGGTGCTCGACGTGGTCGCCAGCGCGGGCCATCCGTGCCCACGGCTGCGTGCCATCGGTGGCGGATCGAGGTCGGATCTGTGGCTCCAGACGATCGCCGATGTCACCGGCAGGGGCATCGACGCGGTGAGCAACGCGCAGTCTGCGGGGGCGGTCGGGGCCGCGCTCACCTCTGCGATCGGCATCGGCAGCCTCCCGGGGTATGCCGCAGTGCGACCACTCGCGAGCATCGACAGGAGCTTCGAGCCCGATCCAGGGGTCGCAGCCCTCCATGGCGAGCGGTTCGAGGCCTACAGGTCGATGTGGCCTCCAATGTCGCGGCTGGGCCGGCGGCTCAACCGGTGACAGGCTCGATGTCGCGACCAGGCGCCAGGAGCGCCCCGGGTGATTCCGCACAGCTGCGTGCCGCACCTATCATGCCCTCGACCCGAGCCGCGGCGACCTGCCGACGACCTGGCGGCCTCGGGTCTCACCACCATGACCGAGCCTGACGCCGAGCAACCCCCGCAGAAGCCTTCGGTGCGTCAAGTCCGGCGAGAAGCTCAAGGGTCACCACCACCTGAAGTTGTGCCGGTGGCAGGCGCAGCGTCTCAGGGTCAGGCGGTCGCTGCTGCGCCACCTGGGGCGGCGGCCGTCGGTCCTGGTGCCGGACCCGGGTCCCCCGAGCCGTCCGAGGTGACCTCCGCCGAGGAGAGCCGCTACCGCAAGCCTCTCCTGATCGCCATGGGGTTGGCTCTCATCATCGCGGGCACCGGTGTCGTTGTTGCCAGTCGCTTCAACCAGACGGTGCGTCCGAACATCATCGTCATCATGACCGACGACCAGACCCTCGAGTCGATGCGCGTCATGCCACGCCTGAACAAGCTGATCGGCGCCGAAGGCACCACCTTCGACAGCTACTACACGACGACCCCCAACTGCTGCCCATCGCGGGCGGGCTACTACAGCGGTCGCTACCCGCACAACAACGGGGTGCAGGACAACATCGGCCCGAAAGGTGGTGCCAAGGCCTTCATCCCCGCGGAGCGCCAGACCCTTCCCGTGTGGCTCCAAGATGCCGGCTACTACACAGCTCACGTGGGCAAGTACCTCAACGGGTGGGGCGATCCGAACGACTACCCCGACGGGATCAAGCCCCGCCCCGGGTGGACCCGCTGGTTCGGGCTCATAGACCCGAGCACATATGACTACTTCGGGTT
>JAHFUU010000283.1:0-1363 GCA_023264915.1 Microthrixaceae bacterium
TCGTCACGATGTCCGCGATCCGTGGGCATCACCGGCAGGCCTTGGCGGTGCTCGCGACGATGGCTGGCGCGCCGTTCCTGGCAGTTGTGGTGAGCCGGCTCCTGTCTGTCCCTGCCCTGGCAGGACCTGACCCTCGGTCCCTGGAGTCTGCCTTTCCCAGTGAGCACGCCGCGGTGGCCATGGCAACTGCACTGTGCCTGGTGTTGGTGCTCGGGGATCGCCGCCGCGCTATTGGGGTCGCGTGCGGTGTGCCACTCTGGCTTGTGTTTGGTGTCGCTGTGGTGATCGCCGGTTGGCACCGACCCTCTGAGGTGGTAGCTGCGTTTTCAGTGACCCTGGCGACGTGCTTCCTCGTGGTAGCGGCAGTCGCGAGCTCATCCTCCGACGTGGCCGAGGCCAAGCGACATGACACGGGTGACCTTTCCCGAACCTGGGTCACCCCTCTGGTATTGGGTTTGGGCCTGGCTATCCCCTCACTCGTTTGTTGGCTCATCTTGTCCCTCGGCGACCCCGTGAACGCACTTGCTGCCCACGTCGTCTCGCTGGTGTTCATCGCGGGAAGTGGCCTCACCGCAGTTGGCGCGTTCTGCTGGGTGATCCGAGACGTGGATCTCTGGCGCTCTCGTCACGATGATGGCGGCGTCAGCGTCAAGGGCGAGGCCCGCTCATCTGAGCCGTTGGATTGCTCCCTTTTCGACAAGCAGCTCGAGGGTATCGAGGACGGCGCGGTTGGCGGTCGCTTCATCCACGTCGAATCTGAGGATGATCTCGGTGACGATGTCCTCGGGTGAAGCACCACCACGCGCGAGCTCCCAGATCGCCGTTGTTGAGTCACCTCGAAGGCTGAGGGGCTCACCCGATGGCGTCAGCAGGACCAGGCCGACCGAGGTGGGTCTAGAGAGCGTACCGGGGGCCTCAATGACGAGATCCCGCGGACCTGGGGCGGTCCCCCCGTGCGGCGGTCGCTCGGTCGTCACCGGTGGGAGGATAGGTGGTCGAGCCCCGTTCCGCGCTCTCAGACCCCTGAGACGACGTAGAGCTGTGAGCCGGTTGTGCCTATGTACAGGTCGGTCCCGTCGACCGCGACCGCAGATGCGTCGGCTGGGGCCTGGACGACGAACTGGGTGGGACCACCCGGTGCGCGGCGGCGCACTGCGCGGGTTTCGTCGATCCACCACAGGTTGCCGCTCGCGTCGAGGTTGTGATGGAAGGACTGCTCGGGGCCCTCGGTGAGGGTCGTGCCGTCGAACCACAGCAGCGGCAGAGCAGGAAGCAGGTACGTGGGCGGGGGGCTCGGGTTGAGCGACAGAGGCCATCCTTTGGAGCGCACGACCTGGCTGCCGAAGACCATCGGCCGGTGACC
>JAHFUU010000283.1:1373-3121 GCA_023264915.1 Microthrixaceae bacterium
CCACGAGGGTGAACTCAGGCGCTGCGCCCCACGAGGACCCGTCCCAGACCTCGCCGGCCAGGCTGACTGACGGGTTCACGCCGTCGGCGTAGTAGCCGCTCGTGTAGAGCTTCCCGTAGGCGGCGACGAGTTGCACATAGCGAGCGAAGTACCCAACCGCCGGCGTGTAGGTGTGGACCTGGACCCAGTCACCGCCGAGCCCGGACGCCGATCGCCATATCGCTGCGTCGTCGTTGCCTCGCTTGGCGCCCGCGACCCACAAGTCGGTGCCGTCAAGGGTCGCCACGTCGAACGCGTGGATGGTGCCGGCTGTGCCCGCACCGATCGCGAGTGGTGTCCAGGTGCTCGAGCCGAGCGAGCGCACCGCCAGGTCAGCGGTGTTGTACTTGGGGTCGATGAAGGGGACGACCAACCGGTTGCCGACCCTCCGGTAAAGCCAGGTGCACTCGTTGTCGAGGCTGGCCTCGCTGACCCAGGACGCCGCGCCGATGTCCCAGCCGGCAGCGGCGATCGGGCCCGTGTTCGCGTCCCAGTCCCCGTACCCCGCGAACACCACGCCGTCGAACACGATCAGCTCTTGTATGCGCTTGCCCCAGTCTGTGGGCTGAGCCGCGGCCTGGGGCATGGTGCCCAACAGGACCGGAACAAGAGGCGGGCTGGTCGTCGTCGTGGTCGCGCTGGCAGCAGCGGCCGGGGTTTGCAGCGTCAACACCTCGGGGGCGACCCAGGCTGTCGCGACCACAGCACCGGCCCGGGTAGCGAAGCGCCGACGATCGATCTCCACGGGTCCAGTCTGTCACCGGAGGCCCTTGGTCGCCGGGCCCGGCGGTGAGTCGTGCCGAGCGTTGCGTTGAAGCCCCGGGATCGACCCGAAACAACACCTCAGGGATCACCTCAGGGATCGAGTGAGGCCTCGCCGACGGCTGGCAGGCCTGCGTCATAGCACAACCGCCGGAGCTCTATCACGAGGTCATCGGCATCCAGGCCCGCCGTCTCGCGCTCGACGGTGTCGATGTCGAGGCAAGGGACCGGCACCTGGGAGATGAGCGGATGACACGGCCGTGAGTCGACCTCGCCGTCGCCGAGGAGGACCTCGTGCAGCTTCTCGCCCCGCCGCAGGCCTGTGTAGGTGACCTCGATCGGGCGGTCTGCGTTGGCGGCCAGCCGGCGGGCTACGTCATCGATCCGGACAGGCTCGCCCATGTCGAGCACCAGCGCCTCACCGTCCCGGCCGACGGCACCGGCTTGGATGACCAGTTGCACCGCCTCTTCGACGGTCATGAAGTAGCGCGTCACCTCGGCGTGGGTGACCGTGATCGGCCCGCCCGCGTCGACCTGGGCCTTGAAGGCCGTCAGCACCGAACCACGACTTCCCAGCACGTTGCCGAACCGCACGCTCAGGTAGGTGCCCTCGGTGCCCTGGGCCATCTGGGCGGTCAGGCGCTCGGCGATGCGCTTGGAGAACCCCAACACGCTGCACGGGTCAGCGGCCTTGTCAGTGGAGATGTTCACGAACCTCTCGACGTCGTGCCGAGCCGCCACATCGAGCAGGTTCTGGGTGCCGCGCACGTTTGTCTTGAGCGCCTCGGAGGGGTGCATCTCGAGAAGCGGGAGGTGCTTGAGGGCAGCCGCGTGGAACACCACATCGGGGCGGTGCCGGTCGAACACCTCATCAAGGCGTTCACGGTCGCGGATGTCACAGACCACGAGGTTCGGATCCTCCAGCAGGGCCCGGCCCGAGATCAGCA
>JAHFUU010000283.1:3131-4796 GCA_023264915.1 Microthrixaceae bacterium
CAGCAGCTGCACGCCGTGCAGGGCCGACTCGTCACGGTCGACCATCACCAGCTCGGCTGGCGCGAACTTGGCGAGCTGGTTGCACAGCTCAGAGCCGATCGAGCCTCCCGCACCGGTCACGAGCACCTTCTTGGCGGTGAGGTAATGAGCGATGGCGTCGATGTCGGTGTGGATCTCGTGGCGCCCCAGCAGGTCGGCCTCGGTGATCGGGCGGATGTCTGTGACCCCGATCGGCGTACCGAACAGCTCAGCCAGCGGAGGCAGCGCGGCGACCTTGAGCTTCGCGTCCAAGGCGATGTCGGTCAGCTCGCGAAGCAAGCCAGGCGACGCGCTCGGGATGGCGATCACGACCATCGATGCGTTGAGGCGTTTGGCGACATCCACCAGATCGGTGCGGTCACCCTCGACGTGCACGCCCATCACCCGCAGCGACCGCTTGGCCGGGTTGTCATCGAGCAGGGCGACCGGCACGTAAGGCCCGGTCGGGTTCCGCAGCATGGTCGTGATGGTCTGGACGCCCCCTTCGCCCGCACCGAACACGAGCACCCGGGTCGCTCCGTCAGCTGAGGGGCGCAGCGTCCGTTCGAGTATGAGACGCCACGTGTAGCGTGACCCGGCCATGATCATCAACGCGATGAACCCGCCGATGAACACGACGCTGTTCGGCATGAGGTGCCCTGGGACTGCCAGGTTCGCCACCCCCAACAACACCGTCGAGACCACGACCGATCGCACGAGATGGGCAACCTCGTCGAAGCTGCCATAGCGGAACCGGCCCCGGTACAGGTCGGTCGCATAGCCGACCACGAGCTGAACGCACGCAGCGATCAGCGCGCCGACGAGCAGGCCCCCCACGCTGAACCGGCTCCATTCAGACGCTGACAGGTCAAAGTCAAAGCGCAGCACAGCGGCGAGGTACAGACCCACCGCCCAAGAGGTGGCGTCGATGCCGCCCTGGAAGGGCAGGCGATGCGATTCGAGGGTGGTGCCGGCGAACCCGAAGAACCGCCGGCGTTTGCCGCCACGGCTGGGCTTGGTCTGCTCACCCATCGGTCGTGCTCGCCTCCACGTTCGCCACAACGACAACCTTGCCGGTGCCGTCGCCCTGTGTCGCCCGCCGGATCAAACACTGTAGTGGCCAGACGCGACCCGCCGCGAGATCTCCTCCCTCTCAGCGGCTGAGGTGAGCGCTCGCTCTCCGCCGGTCCCAGGCGTCTGAGCCAGTGAGAGTGGCCCACACCCCGGCGAACCACCCCGCCGCGTAGGACGAATGCAATATCACCACGGCGAGCGGGACCAATCCGGCCGCGCGGAGATCGAGCTCGCGTGTGCTCGTGATGCCGAACGCGGCCAGCGCCCCACCGTAGGCAGCCGGAACAGCAAGACCGAGCAGAGGTCTGTTCGACACGAACCCGACCGCGGCTGTAGCGGCCATGGCCACGTAGAAGAGCGGCGGAACGAGCTGGCGCAACGTCGTGGGCCGGCCGTGCTTCTTCAGCATCGGCAACCGCCAGAACGCGTACTGGTAGTACTGGCGGAACAGCTGCTTGGGGTGCTCTCGGACGAAGTAGCGGTAGCCGATGCGAGGAGAGACGAAGATCTTCCCGCCGGCCTGGGTGATCCTGAAGTTCAGCTCGTCGTCTTGGTTGCGGACGAGGTCCTCGT
>JAHFUU010000284.1 GCA_023264915.1 Microthrixaceae bacterium
CCGTCGCGCCGCCGGTCGGCGCTTGCACACATCGACAACAGATCGTCGATCGCGCAACTGCAAGCGCCTACCAGGCCCGCAGGCCGGCTCGGGGGCCGAGCTCCTCGATCAGGCGCTGGTACTCGCCTGCCGCGTCGTGGCCCATCGAGTCGGTGTCGCCTAGCTTGACCTCGCCGTTCTCGCGAACGACCTCACAAAGGCCAAAGCGCGAGTCGTACTCGCCCCACTGATAGCTGTCAAAGAGGCACCAATGGAAGTAGGCGCGGACGTCGACGCCGGCGTCGACTGCCCGTGCCACCGCGCGGAGGTGCTCACGCAGGTAGCGCGGGCGGGTCCATCCGTCAGGGCGCGGCTGTGCCACACCGCCTGTCACCTGGTTGCACAGACCGTTCTCGAGCATCCAGATGGGGCAGCCGGGCACCTGGTTCGCGCGGAGGTAGCAAAGGAGATGCTCAGGAGCCGGCCGCTGCTCCCAGTGGGCGGGATCGGGCCTCCAGCGTCGGCCGCTGCCGGTTCGCCGGCCTGGCATCCTCAGGTAGTTGGACAGGCGCGGGTCGTAGTAGTTGAGTTGAACCACGTCGAGGGATCGATCGGTCATGGCTTCTGACACCGCATCGAGGGCGGCTGAAAAGGCAGATGCCTGCGGCAGATACGTTGCCAAAGCGTTGTTGACTCCCACCTCGAACAGGCGCTGCAACGCCGGTAGGCCTCTGGTGACTTCGTGGTGATAGCTGACACGGCGGTGGTGGATCCACTCATCCAGGTCCGACCGCGATACCTCTTGCTCGCGCGTGAGCAGCAGGTCGACGAGCAGTCGATCCACGTCATAGGCCCAGAACGCATAGGTGCTCGTCCCGACCTGGGCATCGGGGCGGTGCCGGTGGATGATGTCATAGGCGAGCACGTGCGCCGCGAGCATGTTGGCCATCGCGCGCACCGCCATGCGGCGGCGGAGTCGGTGTCCCGGTGGGAAGTAGCCGATGAGGTAGGTCCCGATCGCGTAGGCGTTGATCTCGTTGATCGTCGTCCAGCGCGAGCACCAGGGAGCGATGTGGGGGACGATGGCCTCGACCCAGCTGGCGAACTGGCGGGGTGAGTCATCATCCAGCCAGAAGTCAGGTCCCAGCCACGCGGGATGGCAGAAGTGATGCAGGGCCACGACCGGCTCGATCCCGCGGTGCGTGCAAGCTCGGAGGATCTCGGCGTAGTGCGAGACCGCAGTCTCGTCGATGATCCCGGGCTGGGGTTCACAGCGGGTCCACTCGACACCGAGGCGGTATCCGCCGCAACCGATCTCGGCCGCCCGGTCGAGGTGCTCGGGATACCGATCCCAGAAGTCACTGGCGTGGCCGGTCGCGGCTGCCCGACCAGATCTCTCCCAGGCGGCCCAGTTGTTCTGCGGCTCGCCCGCGCCGTTGTAGCCGCCCTCGCACTGGAACCCCGAGTCGCTGACTCCGAACAGGAAGTCCTCGGCCATCCCCGGGCTCCTGCCTGCCGTCTCCGGGATTGCATGAGGCATCGTGATGTCTCCCAAAGCGCACGAGACCCGCAGGGCCTCTTTTCCCAAGGCCGGTCTTGACTCACTCACCGGTGAGTGAATAATAGAGAAGGTCTGGTTCCAGGTCAACGGGACAGGGGGGAGACAGGCGGAATGCCCAAGACACAGATGCCGAGCCAGGACCCGTGCCCTGGCCCTGCCGCGGCTCCCCGAGCCGACCGGGCAATCGACAGCAGCGCGTCCAGCCGGTGGCCCACAGGATCCCGGCGGCGCCCCGGTCGGCGGTCTCGGCGCCTGAGGGGGACCGTCCCGCTCCCTCGACGGCTCCTGCTCGCGGACTGGCGCCGGCTGGTGGCCAGCCTGGCAGGCGTCGGTCTGGCCCTCATGCTGATCTTGTTGCTCGACGGCCTGTCCTCGGGCATCGACTCCCGGGTCACGGTCTTCGAAGAGAGCACGGCACCCGGCGTGTTCGTCACCCAGCCCGGTGCCGACAGCTTCCTCGGGTCCTTGAGTGTCCTTCCTGCCGGTACCGAGGCAGTGGTGGCGGCTCGTCCGGGGATCTCCTGGACCGCCTCGGTTCGTGGGTTCTTCACCGTTCCGGTCCTTCGGGGGAGCCGCGTCCCGGTGTATGTGATCGGGTCTCATCCCGGGAAGGCTGGTGGCCCTTGGAGCCTGCAAGAGGGGCGCGCCGCGCTGACCGACGACGAGGTGTCCATCGGAGGAGAGGTGGCTCGCAAGGGCGGGCTTGGGGTGGGTGCCCAGCTGGACCTGCTGGGCCGCTCGTTCAAGGTGGTCGGCATCGCTGCTGACGCGGACATGTTCATGGCTTCGTTCGTGTTCATGACACATCACGCAACCGACACGATGCTCGCAGCGCCCAACACGACGAGCTACGTGCTCGCGGGGACCGATGACCCCGAGGCAGCCAGAGCCGACCTGCGGTCGTTGGGCCTGCACGCCCTCACGCGCGCCGAGATCGAACAGAACGACCTTGCTCTGAAGGGCCAGGCGTACAGCACCGGCTTGAGCCTCGTGGTCGCTGTGGCCTTCGCAGTCGGCACGCTGGTGATCGCCCACACGATCTACGCGGCGGTCACAGAGCGCAGGCGCGAGTACGGGATCCTCAAGGCGATCGGGGCGACCAAGGCTCGGCTGTACCGCGTCGTCCTTGGCCAGTCGCTTGCACTGGCCGGCGGGGGGCTTGCGGTGGGCGGTGTCATGTTCATGATGGGAGTGCGGGTGCTCGGTTGGTTGCGCCCCCAGTTCGAGGTGGCGGCCTCGGCGGAGACGGTTCTCAAGGTCGTGGTCTCCGCGATGGCAATGGGGGCGGTGGCAAGCCTCGTCCCCGCCCGCCGGATGAACGCCATGGAACCAGCGACCGCCTTCCGGGGGGTCACCTGAGTGGCCCGCCCGGTGCCTGTGGGCCGTCGCAACCTTGTCGAGGATCGCCGTCGGTTCGCGCTCTCGATCGTCGGCATCGGCAGCGGGCTGTTGATGGTGATCTTGATGCATGCGGTGCTGGCCGGGTTGACCAAGCAGGAGACCGCCTACCTCGATGCGCAGGCCGTTGACGTGTTGGTGTCCCAACGCGGTGTGCGCACGATGCAGATGTCTGTGAGCTCGGTTCCCGAGGGCACCCTCGAGCGCGTGCGTGCGACGCCGGGGGTGGCGTGGGCTGAGCCGGTGCGGCAGATGACGACCACGGTGACGATCGGTGACCGCCAGATCATCACCTACCTGTTCGGGTATGACCCCTCCCGCGGGGCCGGCGGGCCGGTCAGCTTGAGCCGGGGATCGAGTCCTCGGACCGACGAGCTGGTCATCGACAGCGCGGGCGCCCAACAGCTCGGGGTGGGCGTCGGCGGCACCGTCACGGTGCTCGGCCGACGGCTGGTTGTGAGCGGCCTGACCGAGGGCCTGACGGGCATCGCCAACACGGCCTCCTTCGTTACCGCCGAGCAGTTCAGGGCACTCATCGGTCCTGGCGTCAACTACATCTTCGTCGGTGGGTCCCCGGGGATCAGCGCCGAGGCCCTCAGCCAGAACCTTGCCCGGGCCGCGCCCGATGTCACCGTGCAGACCAAGGCCTCGTTCTCAGCCGAGGAGGCCGCCTTCGTGGGTGACCTCTACAGCGACGTCGTGCACACGATGATCGCGATCGGTTTCGTGATCGCGCTGGCACTCGTAGCCCTGTCCATGTCTGCGGTGACCTCCTCGAAGCTTCGCGACTACGGGGTGCTCAAGGCCTTGGGCGCCACGCGTTCCAAGCTCGTATCCGCTGTCGTCTCCCAGGCGCTGTGGTCGTTGCTGGTCGCCTCGTGTGCGGCCATCGCGGCGGCTGTCGCCCTGAGTGCCGCGATCGACCACCTGGTTCCCAACGTCGATCTCGTGGTCGAACCGGGTGCCGTGGTTGCGACGGCGGTGGGCGCTGTGGTCGTTGGCGCCCCCGGTGCCCTGTTGCCCCTCAGGCGGGTGCTCAGTGTCGACCCTGCCACGGCATTCCGTTCGTGAGGCGGCATGGCCCCGGTCAGCTCACCGGGCTGCGGCGAAACCCTTGTCGAGATCAGCGAGGATGTCAGTGATGGTCTCGAGGCCCACCGAGAGCCGGATCAGTCCCGGGTCGACACCGGTGGAGACCTGCTCCTGCTCGGTCAGCTGGCTGTGAGTGGTGGTCGCAGGGTGGATCGCGAGGCTTCTCACGTCGCCGATGTTGGCGACATGGCTGTGAAGTTCGAGGGCCTCGACGAAGCGCTTGCCTGCTTCGACACCGCCCTTGATGACGAATGCCGGCACTGAGCCGGCGCCCCGCCCCTGGCTGTACCTCTGGGCCCTCTCGTACCATGGTGAGTCGGGCAGCCCGGCGAACTGCACGCTCTCGACCTGATCGTTGGCGGCGAGGTACTCAGCGACGCTCTGGGCGTTGGTGTTGTGCCTCTCGACGCGGAGGCTGAGCGTCTCGAGCCCTTGAAGGAACAAGAACGCGTTGAATGGCGAGACAGCGGCCCCGATGTCGCGGAGCAGCTGCACGCGGGCCTTGATGATGTAGGACCCGGGCCCAAGCGCCTCCCAGTACTTGAGGCCGTGGTAGCTGGGGTCTGGCTCGGTGAACTCGGGGAACTTGTCGTTGGCCGAGAAGTCGAAGCTGCCGCCGTCGACGATCACCCCGCCGATAGAGGTGCCGTGGCCCCCGATGAACTTGGTGGCCGAGTGCACGACTATGTCAGCGCCCCATTCGAGTGGCCGGATCAACCATGGCGTCGCCACGGTGTTGTCGATGATCAACGGCACACCGTT
>JAHFUU010000011.1 GCA_023264915.1 Microthrixaceae bacterium
TGACGGTCAACGGACAACAGGCCGAACCCCAACCGTCAGATGAACGGGTGATTGCGCTCGATGTCCCCTCTGGCATCACGCGGATCGACCTCGAGTACCGCAGTGACGGTTGGGACGTCCTGGGCCGCTCGTTGTCGTTGCTCGCCCTCGCCGGCATCGTGTGGTGGGCTGTACGACGCCTGGGACGGGCGCGAAGTCCGCACGGAGCGCGTGGGGGCGTCAAACCGGGGCACTGAAGCCGGCGCAGCGGCGCGTCACATCGATCGCGATGCGGTAGCTGGGGTGCTCCGAATCAGAGAGCCACGGCAGGATCTGGCGGCTGATCCACTTCTGCACAGCTTGATCAAAGGGAGCGTGCTCGTCCCACACGAGGCGCCACGCCCGGCTGTTGGACTCCATCAGCACGTGCAGGCGGGCCAGGTCTGCACTGGGCCGCAGGTCCGGGTGGATGCGCTTCCAGTCAGCGGCCGCCGGCTGAGGCTCGGCGCCGGCGTCCCTGCCGAGCAGCACGCCCGTGAGGTTGTCGAGAAGGGGACCGGGCCTGAACCGCGCTGCGACGACGCCGGTGCACTGAAGGGTGACGTTGAGCACCGGCTGTGACATCGACGTGGAGTACGCGACCACGCGAGGCCGATCGGCGGGCGCAAGAGCTTGCACGATCCTCAGCGCGTCGAGGCATCGGAGTCGGCTCCGGGACGGGTGATCCTGAGGCTGGTCGAGGTCATATGCGTCGATCATGAGCAGGTCGGCATTCGAGACGAGGCGCGGGATGGCGCTCGCGTCAGCGCGGCCGCCAGCGGTGCAGCCGGCGAACTTGTAGTGAGGGACCCACATGACAGTTGCGCCTCCGGACCGTTCGATCTGCGCGGTCAAGGTCTCGCGCATCGAAGGTCGATCCTCCACGAGCATCACTCGCACGACGCGAACCTAGCCGGGGCTCGCCGCGGCCCGAGGAGTCTCGTGGCTACCAGCTGCGCCTCGATGCGGCGGGCACGGGCCAGGTCCAGGCCGGGGAGGGTGGACGGCTCACGTCTCGGGGCGCCCGAGGGCGCTCACCTGGGAGTCGAGCCATGCTTCGAGCTCGTCACAGTCAGCTGTGAGGTGATCGAGCAGCCGCTTGGGGGCCGATCCTCCGAGCCTGTCGATGGCGTCTCGAGCCAGTCCGAGTCCTGCCCGGTACTCGGCCAGCACCTGTGCCTCGGTGGACTGGCGCGCTCGGGCCGCCCGCGTCGTGAACACCGCGAGCTGGGAGGAGTTGAGGAGGGCAGCTTCGGCATCGAGGCGGTCACTGAGCTGCCAGGTGGCCAAGGCAGGCATCATGACGTAGCAGAGCTCGGTCATCCATCGCTGCCAGGACTGCGGCCGCGCTCGCGACATGGTGTAGGTCCAGCAGGCAACGGGGACCACGGCCAGCGCACGGAGGTGCGCGTCGAGGCGGTCCCACTGGGTCGCCCAGAGCATCGCTGCACCGGTGCAGTTGGCAGTGGCGGCGATGAGGGGTTCCGGCTGATCGCCGTGGTGGGACGGAACCGAAGAGTTGAGCACCGTCTGGACGAGGGTGGAGGCCACGGCCCACATGACAGGGGCCGAGGACCGCGGGTCGGTCTGGGGGTGGCGGTTCACCCATGCCGCCACCACGTCCATCGCGACGCCCGGCAGGACCCGCTGGATCGCCGTGCCCGTGACCATCGGCAGCACCTTGTAGCTGGCGCCGATCATGAACGCCAGGGTCACCAGATGGAAGCGCTCCTCGATGGTCGGGGGATCTGTCTCCACGCAGATCTCCTGGCCCAGCCACTCCAGACGCGTACGCCTGAAGGACGTCTCGAGCACCTCGAGCCTCTGGTTCGATCCGTCAGGCGCGGCCGACTCTGCCGCAGACATCTGCCGCTTGAGAGATCGGACCTGATCAGAGGGGATCCACATGCGACCCGCGTCGGGTGGGTACACCGGTAGGTCCCCGATCACGGTCCGGAGCGTCGTGCCGTCGGTGCGCCTCTGGACGAGCCGCCTTGGTGTGTCCATCGCGCGCCGGCCTGCGTTCGCGCACGCGTCGTCGCCGAGCTGGCCGAGTGCCACGAGCGTCTTGGCGAAATCGTGCCCGGGGGTAGGCGCAGTGCGAGCGTTGGTGAGCGTCACGTGCTGCTCGCGCGATATCTCGTCATCCAGGCGTGTGTCGAGAAGGTGACGGGCACGGCGCTGGACGTGATCACGGTACCGGGCAGCGAGCACGCTCGTCCCCGTGCAGATCACGGCGATGTGGGCGAAGTTCTTGAGAGCGGGCCTCCTTCCCCTTGCCCGCTCACCCACGACGTGCCCGGTGATGGCCAAGGCAAGCGGGGCCAGGCCGTGCACCGCCTTCGCCAGGGCGTCGCGGAGCCGCTGTGGCGGCCACTCGGTGGCACCGGTGGGCACAGGCACAGCCTCGGTCCCAGCAGTCGCCTGGAACCCTGCCATCACCCCCGTGGACATGAGATCAGCGACGACGGCCGGCAGGGCGTCTGCGCTGTCGCGAGCGAACAGGGATCGCAAGCCGACCTCGACCCCGTCCATTGCCCACTCCTGCCAGCTCGGCCACCAATCCGTGTCTCGGAGCCGTGCCAGCAGTCGCGCGTCAGATAGCAGGGAGGCGGCGGGCAGGACCAAGGCAGCGGGCCGGCCGCGGCTCAAAGCCTCGGTCGCCTCGATGACGCGGCTCGTCAGCCGCACGCCTGCGGCCAACGGCCACCTCGCTCCGAGCATCCCGTCCTCGGGGGCTTGGTGTGCATCCCGGGGCTCGTGACCCCGGGATGCCGTCCCGCACGTCACTGCGCAACCCTTTCGCACGTGAGACCCGCCGTCACGCGCCTGTACCGGAAACCTCATCCTGCGGGTACAGGTAATCCATCTGGACGCGCAGTACGGGCGTCGACTCCCGGTCAGCCGGGGCGACCTTCCGCGACGAGTGGCTCGAGCACCAGATCCGGCTGGTCCTGCTCGAGCCGCTGTACCCAGTACTGGCTCTCGAACAGTGCCAGCATCGTGCCGTCGGCCCTCTCGAGCACTTGCACCCCTCGCATCCCTCGGAGCTTGCCGGCGCCAGCGGTGTCGGTGCGCCGCGCCAGCGTCCAAGACGTCGGGTTCAGCTCGACCGGAGCGCCGAACTCGTTCTCGAGTCGCCAGATGGCGACGTCGAACTGCATCGGGCCGACAGCCGCAAGCGTCGGTGCCTGGTCGCCGACCTCGGGCTGTCGCAGCACCTGCACCACGCCTTCCTCGTCGAGCTGGGCGATCCCCTTGCGGAACTGCTTGAACTTGGACGTGTCGAGCACGCGCGCAACCCGGAAGTGCTCCGGTGCGAACGATGGGATGGTCGGGTACTCGACTGGGTCGTCGAGGTAGAGGGTGTCACCGACCCGCACCTCGTTCGCGTTCACCCGCCCTACCACGTCGCCGGCGTAGGCCTCGTCGACGGTCTCGCGCTCCTGGCCGAACACCTGGTGGGCGTACTTGGTGTTGAACGGCTTGCCTGTGCGGCCATGGGTGACGACCATGCCGCGCTCGAACCGCCCCGAGCACACGCGCACGAACGCGATGCGGTCGCGGTGGGCGCGGTCCATGTTGGCCTGCACCTTGAACACGAAGCCCGAGAAGGGGGCATCGATGGCCCGAGCGTGACCGCCAAGATCGCGGCGTGGGGCGGGTGGTGGGACGAGGTCGACGACCGCGTCGAGGAGCTTGCGGACCCCGAAGTTGGTGAGCGCGCTGCCGAACAGCACCGGCGTCGATTCCGCAGCGAGGAAGGACTTGAGGTCCAGGTCTGCGCCTATCTCGTCGAGCAGGGCGACCTCTTCTGTGGCAGCCTCCCACGGAACGCCCTCCTCACTCAGGGCACGGTCGGGGTCAAGGATCTCCTCGGGCGCCATCGTGGCTCCGTGTGAGGTGCGCGAGAACCTGGTGTACGTGCCGTCGCGGCGGTCGATGACCCCCCTGAAATCACCGGCGACACCGACAGGCCAGGTCAGCGGTGTCGGGCGCACACCCAGCAGGGACTCGACCTCGTCGATCAGCTCGAGGGGCTCGCGGCCCGGCCTGTCCCATTTGTTGATGAAGGTCACCAGCGGAAGCTCGCGCTGGCGGCAGACGTCGAAGAGCTTGAGCGTCTGGGGCTCGATGCCCTTTGCCCCGTCGAGCACCATCACGGCCGCGTCCGCGGCGGCCAGCACCCGGTAGGTGTCCTCGGAGAAGTCCCGGTGACCCGGCGTGTCGAGAAGGTTGACCACGTGGGTCGCCTCTGCACCAGGTGACCGGCCGTAGGGGAACTGCAACACCGCGGAGGTGATCGAGATCCCCCGCTGTTGCTCCAGCTCCATCCAGTCAGAGGTCGCACCGCGCCTGCCGCCCCTGGCCTTCACCGCTCCAGCCTCCTTGGCGAGCGCTCCGCCGTACAGGAGGAACTTCTCTGTGAGGGTGGTCTTGCCAGCGTCGGGATGGGAGATGATCGCGAACGTCCGCCGGCGAGCAGCCTCCCCAGCCGTGGCGGCGTGAGCCGCGGACTCGTGCAAGCTCATCGCTCAGTCAACAGAGAGCTGCGCTAGCAGGGCGCTGCGCTGCTCCTCGAACTCGTCAAAGCCAAGCTGCTCGTCCTCGTAGCGCTTGTGCAGCAGCTCGAGCTGGTCGAGCACGGACTGCTGGTCAGAGGGGCCACCCGCCGACCCGCCAGCTGGGACCTCGATCCCCTCGGGGGAGTCTTCGGCGCCCTTGTCGAATCGCTTCTCGCGCTTGGCAGCGGCCTTGGCCTTCTTGGCCCGGTCGCGCTCGCGCTTGTCGAAGCTGGGCCGCCTGGCGCTCATCGCACGGCTCCCCGCCCGCCGGCAGCCCCGGCGCGCGTGGCTTGGAGGGCCCGGCGTCGCGGACCGGTGCCACGGGGGGCCCGGCGGGAGGTGTGTACGAAGCTGATCATTGGACCGTACCAGCAAGGAGCCCTGACCACCGTGTCGGGAGTGCGGGTTGCCGGGCCGCGTGCACCGGAGCTGACGTGACCAGAACGCGCGGATGACGACCGCGTATGGTCTCGGGCATGGGAATCGTGATCGAGGTGGCTCGTGAGGCCACACCCGAGCTGGTCGAGGCGATGGAGCGGCTCATCCCCCAACTCTCGTCGTCCAGCGCACCGCCGACCACCGAGGAGCTGGCCGCGATCGTCACGTCGCGGTCGTCGGTGATGTTCGTTGCCCGCGACGCGGACAGGCCCAGGGACCAGATGGTGGGGAGCCTCACGCTGGTCCTGTTCCGCATCCCCACCGGGCTGCGGGCCTGGATCGAGGACGTCGTCGTCGACGGGTCCGCCCGTGGCCAAGGCGTGGGCGAACGTCTCAACGAGGCCGCCATCGACCATGCCCGGCACGCGGGCGCCAAGACCGTGGATCTCACCAGCCGGCCCTCCCGTGAGGCGGCCAACCGCCTCTATGCCCGGCTGGGCTTCACCCAACGGGAGACCAACGTCTACCGGCGAGATCTCACGGCAGGGTAGGTGGCGGGGCAGCGGTTCAGCCCAGAGGCTTCGTGAGAAGCTTGCAGTCCTTGCCGGCCTCGTCGTTGACCTTGGCACTGCACCCCGAGCCGGTGAGGTCCACCTCGACGTTGGTGTCCTCGCAAGCCTTCACCGGCACCGGCGAGACGGTGAGCACCTTGTCGTCTGCGGTCTGGGCCTGCAACAGGTAGTCCTGGTCAGACGCGACGTTCTCGATGCGCTTGACCTCAGGAGCTTCGTACTGGCTGGCGTCCGCGACGGCGAACCCTGGAGTGACCTTGGCGCTGCCCGCAGCTCGGGACCAGGCCACGAGGCGCCGCAGTGGGGTCTCGTGCCCAGCGACGATCGCCTTGACGTTGACAGTGCCGGTCTTGCCCCTTCCCTCGGGTCGGCAAGCCAGAGGTGCGCGCAGGTACACGCCTTGACCGGGCCCCGCCCACACCCCGTGCCACATCACGCTGCCGTACACCTTGCTGCGACTCGTGTAGGCGCCGTCGACGAAGTCCTTCGGGTACACCTCCAGGTAGACCTCGGCGTGCGGTACGGCCGGGAAGCACACCTGGGTGATGCCGCTGGCGGCATTGAGGAAGGTCGTCTGTGAGTACTGGTCCTCGGGAATCGGTTGGCCGGTCGCGTCGACCTTCTTCCCATCCTTGGTGAAGTCAGCGCTGATCTGTGCGGTGATCGGCAGACCGTCTGATCCGGTGACAGTGACACGAAGTGCCTGCTCGCCATCGCAGGGCCCGTCGCCCGCGCGCGGCTCAGTTGGTGACGTGGTCGTCGTGGTGACCGGATCCATCTCTCCTGTGGCCCAGACCCGTCGAGGCGAGGTCGTCACCGTAGTGGGCTCGTCTTGTCGCGCCCGGGCCGTGCCGAGGGAACCCGCGCCGGTCACGACCGAGCCCGTGCCGGGCTCGCCCCCGGATCGGTCACCTCCCGCGGCCAGGTTGGCGGACGAGTCGGCTCCTGCACACCCTGCGACGAGCGAGCCGGCGATCGCCAGAGCGCTGACTGCCGCCGGGAAGGGCCGCCACAGCCGCATCCGTGGCGGTGGCTTCACCGGTGGCGGCGGCTTCACCGGTGGCGGCGGCTTGATGGATGGTGGCAGCTTCACGAACAGCAACTTCTCGAAGAGGACTGGCAGGCACTGATCGGCAGTCGGGACCCCTGCTCCTATCACATGTGGCCCGGGCGCGGCAGGCAACCATCGGCAGTACCATCAGGTGACTTCAGTTCTAGCCGCCGCGGGAGGTTCGATGCCCGGCACGGAGCCCAAGACCCTCAGGTTGCTGGCCATAGAGGACGACCCGACTGACCAGTCCTGGATGATGGTCCTCCTCGAGGAGTCGACCTTGTGCCCCTACCACATCTCCTTCGTCTCCTCGATGGCCGATGCCGAGGTGTCATTGACCGTCGGTGAGGTTGATGCGGTCCTTCTCGACCTCTCCCTTCCTGACAGCTGGGGGCTCGAATCGCTCAAGCGTGTGCTGGCGGTCGCGCCGCCCAGCACGCCAATAGTCGTGCTCACGGGCCAGGACGACCAGATGCTCGGGTTGCAGGCCATCGAGAAGGGGGCCCATGACTACCTGGTGAAGGGCAAGACGACAGGCGACGCGATCTTGCGGGCCTGCCGTTGGGCCGCCGCCAGGGCTGAAGCGCTCGAGCGCCGCATGCCCAAGGCGGGGTCTGGGCTCGAGCTGGTCGAGGCGCCCTGGATGTGCGTGAACGGCGAGGCCACCGTGTCGATGGTGAACCCGGCGTTGCTCTCGACGCTTCAGCACACCGAGACCGAGATGCTCGGCTCTCCGGTGGCCACCTTCATCGCTCCCCAGCATCTGGCCGACACCATGAGGTCTCTCCGATCGGTGATCAGTCCCGGAGGCCCTCCTTCGATGGCCATCCCCTCGCGCCTGCTCACCGCCGACAAGGCCACGCTGCCACGGGTGCTCACGGCCATGCGCGTCACGGGCCTCGAATCGCCTGACTACCTGTTCGTCGTCGTCACCGAGCCTCGCCCGGTTGGATGATTTGGCGTCGCCAGCTGCGCTTGGTCGCCCACACGAGCCAGCCCAGCGCGCCAGCTGGGATCTCGAGCAGGTAGGTGAATGACCGGAACAGGAGGACCGACGCGAACGCAGCGCTGTCCGGTGCCCCGAACCTGATCATCAGGCCCGCACTGCCGAGCTCGACCAGGCCGAGCCCGCTGGGAGTGAAAGGGCTGGCAGTCAACAGCTCGCCCAGGGTGTAGGCGGCGAGCACCTCGATCCACGTGAGCTGGTCGCCGGCGATTCCTATGGCTCGCACGCACAGCAGCTGGAGCAAGAAGCTGGTCACCTTGTAGGCGACCATCCACCAGGTGAGCGCAACCCACCTGGCCCGCACGAGGCCGAAGCAGCGGTGCCGGAAGTCGAGCACGGAGTCGGTCACCCGATGCGAAGGCTGCCGGCCCGCCAGCCTGCGCGTGGCGTTCACGACCGACTCGGCCCGCGCGGCGATCCTCGCTGCGGAGGGCTCGTTGCGGATCACGCCTGCGAACACTGCGATCGCGACGCAGCTGGCGCCGGCACCCGCGAGGGCCGCCGCGTCGAGACCCGCGGCGCTCTCTCCGGCGGCTGCAAGAAGCAACAGGGCGACGATCGGGAACAGCAGCTTCGAGAAGACGTTCCAGACCCCTGACACGAGAACCGACAGCGTGATCCCTCCGGTGTCGAAGCCCCACGACATGCCCTGCGCGTAGGTGACCCCGACCCCGACCGCTCCGCCGAAGGGGACGACGTTGGCCACCGCACTTCCTGTCAGGTTCATCACTCCGGCCTGGGACACCCGCAGGCCGGGAAGGGTGTGGGTCAAGAAGGTCCAGATGGTGGCCAGGCTGACGAACCACGCCCCGAAGAGCACAGCCACCTGGGAGGCCGACAGCGACCTGATCAGGGTCCAGGCCTCTCCGTAGTCGGCGTTGGTGAGCCATGGGATCAAGAAGGCGAACAGCGCGACCGTCAACCCCAGGGACGAGCCGATCTCCAGGCTTCGGCGGAGAGGTGACTTGCGCCGGAGCTCGTCCTCGATGAGCTTCTCGGGAACCTCGAGCGCGTGCAGCACCCGCTCCTGGCTGAGGCGCTGAAGCTGGTCGAGGTCTTCGCCGAACACGAGGTGCTCGGGCTCGCCGGGTGTGCAGCCGGGGTCGCCTTGCCCGTCGGGTGGACCCTGGTCACCCGGTTCGGGTGGGGTCATATCCCCGCGAAGATGTCATGTGAGGCTATGCCCGGTTCGAGGTTGCGATCGACGAACCATTCGGTGCCGAAGGCCATGGCGAAGTGCTCGTCGGGGATGGCCAGGAACATGGCCAGGCTCCGGGCGCCCTCGTCCCCGGTGGTCTGGCTCGCGTGAGCGGCCATCGCGGCGCGCTTGTTGTCGAGGAAGGCGGTCACGTCCACTGCATGGGTCAGCTGGTCTTGAGGCAGGTACCAGTCATCGAAGGTGGCAGGTGAGTACTCCGGCGGCAGCTCGTACCCGAGGGAGCCGGCCAGCTCGACGCCCATCTTCATCAGGTCCCTGTTGATCGTCGCCTCGAGCACCACCGTGGTGCCCGCCATCGCGGCCGCTCGCGCCCCGACCCTGTGGACCTGCACGTGGTCGGGGTGCTGGTAGCCCCCGTTCGGGTCATAGATCGTCAGCACGTCTGCGTGCTCTTCCCGGAGTATCTCAGCGAGCCTGGAGGCCGCGTCCTCGACCGGAGCTCGAGCGAAGGGCCCGAGGTCCGCTCGTGGTTCTGAGGCCCCCCGCGCTGGTGACGGTTCAGCACCTGTTCTCGGATCGGGCCGCGATCTCGCTGCGGTGCCATCCACCCCTGAGTCGGAGTAGCCGAGCAGCTCAACCCGGTGCACGCCGATGGCCTCAGCGGCCGTGTGCAGCTCGGCCATCCGCGTCGAGCCAAGGTCCCGATCTCCCAGGAAGTCCGAGGCGACCAGCCCGACCTCACCCCGTGTGGCCACCACCAGCACCACGCGGTGACCTTCGGCAGCTGCTTTGGCCATCACCCCAGCAGTCAGCAGCGCTTCGTCGTCGGGATGGGCGTGGAAGGTTACGAGAGTGTGCCTCATATGGTCGTTGGTGCACCGTAGCCGGTGCCCGGAGAGGGCGGTGGCAGGCCATCGCGGAGCGCACCTGCCTCGCCGCGCCACCTCCTGACGCGCGAGACTCGCACGACGGCATAGAGCGCCGTACCGTGGGCCAGCCCGGCAACGGTGCATCGAGCCCAGACACGAATCAGGCACAGGACACCCGAGCGACACGACGGCGAGCACCAAAGGCACAACGCGACACCAAGATCAGGACGCCGTGACGTGGCATGAGAGCCATCGCATCCTCGGCGTGGCGTCGTTGGCATGTGCGACACGGATCTGAAGCAGCACCAGGACCTGAAAGTTGGAAGAACCCACACAAGGCACCGGCAGCCGATCACTGAAGGTAGGCATGGTCACCGACTGCTACCTGCCTCAGGTGGGTGGCATCGAGATGCAGGTGCACGATCTCGCGCAGCGCCTGGTGCAAGAGGGCCACGAGGTGGTGGTCATAACCCCGACGCCCGGCCCCGAGGACCAGGATGGGATACGGGTCAGGCGGATGGACGTACCGCTGCTCCCGCTCAACGTGCCCTTCACCCGCGCGACCTTCAGGCTGGTGAGCGACCTCCTCGAGGACGAGCAGGTCGATGTCGCGCACTTCCACGCCGGGATCGTCTCCCCGGTCGCGATGATCGGCGCTCGCGACGCGCAAGCGCGGCGCATCCCGGCAGTCATCACGGTCCATTGCCTGTGGAGCTACGCGACTCCTGGCTTCAGGTTCCTCGACCGCCTGACGGGCTGGCACCACTGGCCGGTGGTGCTCTCTGCGGTCAGCGAGGTGGCAGCCCGCCCGATCCAGCGGATCGCGCGTGACCGCGAGGTGCTCGTGCTGCCCAACGGCATCGACAACAAGGCGTGGGAGGTGGAGCCCGGTGACCGCGCTCCCGGCACGGTCACGATCGTGTCGGTGATGCGGCTGGCTCCACGCAAGCGCCCCCTTCACCTCCTCCGGATGGTGCGCAAGCTGCGCGACCGCGTTCCGAGCGACATCGACCTGAAGGTGCTGATCATCGGTGAGGGCCCAGAACGCCCGCAGCTCGAGAAGTACGTGGCGACACACGGGCTGGACGACATCGTGTCCCTCCTCGGGCGGCGCAGCCGCGACGAGATCCGGGGCTGCTTCGCCACGGCGGACGTCTTCGTTGCCCCTGCGAACCTCGAGTCGTTCGGCATCGCGGCCCTAGAAGCGCGTTGCGCGGGGTTGCCTGTGGTCGCCAAGTCAAGGACCGGGATCCGCGAGTTCGTCGAGCACGAGCAGGAGGGGCTTCTGGCCGACTCCGATGCAGACATGGTCGAGCAGCTGCTGAGGCTGGTCGTCGATGCCGAGCTGCGCGGCAAGATCGCCAGGCGCAACCGCGAGACTCCCGCCCCGGTCGACTGGGCCGACATGGTCGCGCTGAACCTGAAGGCCTACGAGCAGGCAACCCGGCTCGTCGCCGGTCAGCCCTCGACGAACCGGTAGATCGCGTTGGACTGGGACATGACATACAGCTCGCCGTCGTTGTCCTCCCCGAAGGAGGAGAGCTGTTGGACGGTGACGCCGAGCGGGTTGTTCTCGGTCACCCTTCCGTCCTCGGCCCTTGCGCCGCGGATCGGTTCCATGCAGTAGTCGCCATAGGGCAGGACGCCGACCAGCGAGGGCACGGCCGTGCCGCGGTAGACATACCCGCTTATCACGCTGCACCCGCCTCCTGCGTGGTCGTATTCGATCACGGGCCTGACAGCGCCGTCCGGCTCGGTGCCTCCCTCATATGGGCGCGAGCCCTCCATGCCTGGCCACCCGAGGTTCGCCCCCCTGCCCGCATCCCGGCCGTCGGTGGCCGGGAGGAAGTCGATCTCTTCTATCTGGTCCTGTCCCACGTCACCGACCCACAGGTCACCGGTCGCCCGGTCGAAGCTGAACCGCCAGGGGTTGCGGGCTCCGTAGAGCCACACCTCGGGGGCGCCGCCACCGTTGGCAAATGGGTTCCCCTGCGGGATGCCGTACCTGTTGCCATCTGACGGTCTGGCCGGGTCTATCCGGAGGATCTTGCCGTAGAGGGTGCCGGTGTTCTGCGCGTTGTGGTCGGGGTCGCCGCCGCCTCCGCCATCACCGACGCCCACATAGAGCATGCCGTCGGGCCCCGTGGCGAGCTGGCCCCCGTTGTGGTTGGGGCGTTCGTGGGCCAGCGAGAGCAGCTCGGCGCGCGAGCCCGTGTCGATCTGCTCGCCGTCCATGCGGTAGCTGACGAGGTGGATGCTGCCGGTCCTGTCCGTGAAGTACGCGAACAGGGTGTCCCCTCCCGGTGAGAACGCCAGGCCGAGCAGGCCTCGCTCACCCTGCCCGTCGACCTCACCGGTGATGTCGAGCAGGACAGCCTGGTCGATGCTGGCGGTGCCGCCCCCGTCTCGGAGGCGCACGGTCCGCACGCGCCCTGCCTGCTCGGCGACGTAGAGGATCCGGTAGCCAGGGCGGTTGGCCATCGCTACCGGCTGGTCCATCGTGCCGATCTGATCGAGTCGGATCCTGCCGTTGGGGTCGCCCCGGCGCCCGAGGCCGCTGGCGGCCGGGCGAGGTGAGGCCCCGCCCGCCGGATCGCCGGTGCTCGCCGGGCGCCTCACGCCGGTGGCGCTCGAGCTGTAGGTCGTGCCAGAGCTGCAACCCTCCGCGATCAGCGATGCGAGCGCCACTGCTGATACGGCGCAGACGACCTTGGCGCGGGCCCTCTCACACCGTGTCGAGCCCGACGGCCTGCGGGCCTGTTGGTGGTCGGTGCCGATGTGCTCCGCCGGTTCGTCCATCCGGGAACGCTAGCGGGGCTTCGCCCCAGCCCACGAGTCATGTGCGAGCCATGCGATCGGGATGGGAACCTCGGCCCCTCATCTGGTGGGGCGGCTTGATCTGTGTTTTGTAGGCGCCTCCCGGTACTGTTTGTCCGCCATGACATCCACATCGCCGGCACCCCCGGCTTCCTCGGAGAAGTCCTTCGTTGCCGGCGCAGTCCAGGCCGTCAAGCACAAGGGCCTCAGGTACTCGGCTGTGTCGGTGGTGAACGTGCTGGTCGGACAGGGCCTGCTGCTGCTGTTCAACGTCTTCGTGTTCCACGTCAACGACCTGTCCGAGGCCGACAAGATACGGCTCACGACCTGGTCGAACATCCTGGCCGTGTGCATCAGCGCCATTCCCGCCTACTACATGAGCCGCACCTGGGTGTGGGGGAAGAAGGGCCGCAGCCACTTCAAGAAAGAGGTGCTGCCGTTCTGGGTCTTCGTGGCGATAGGGCTGGTCTTCTCGACTGTCGTCGTGCGCTGGTCGACTGACTACTTCCACGGGACGTTCTCTGGGACGACCGCAGCCCTGCTGCCCAACGTCATGAACATCACGGCGTTCGGCATCTTGTGGATCCTGCGCTTCTTCTTGTTCGACAAGATGTTCCACGTCGAGATCCACGAGGACGATACGCCCGACGAGGACTGACGCTCGCGAGGGTGCCGTGGACCACGAGATGCGATCCAAGGCCGAAGAGGCCCGTGGCTTCATGCCACCAGATGAGGGGCTGGGGCTCTACGAGGCCGCGGCGACCGTGCCGCTGGGCGGCTGCCCGATGCTCGAGATCGGCAGCTACTGCGGCAAGTCGTCCATCTACCTGGGTGCGGCCGCCCGCGTACGCCGTACCGTCCTGTTCGCTCTCGACCACCACCGCGGGTCTGAGGAGAACCAGCCTGGCTGGGAGTGGCATGAGCCAGACCTGGTGGATCCCCAATCGGGCCTCGTCGACACCCTTCCCGGTTTCCGCCGCACTGTCCACGACGCCGGGCTGGAGCCGGACGTGGTCGCGGTCGTGGGCGATTCGACGACGGTGGGGCGCTGGTGGCGAACGCCGCTGTCTCTGCTGTTCATCGACGGTGGTCATGGTGCCGAGCCGGCGCACCGCGACTATGAGACCTGGACGCCTTGGGTCGAGCCCGGCGGGTTGCTGGCGATCCATGATGTCTTCCCGGATCCCGACGACGGTGGCCGCCCGCCGTATGAGATCTTCTGCCGCGCGATCGACTCGGGGCAGTTCACCGAGCAGCGCGTCGTGGGATCGCTTCGGGTGCTTCGCCGCAGCGGTTGACCTTCAGTCAGCGCTTTCGAGGCCAGCACCGGTACAACCCGGCGGATCCCGTGCTCAGTCGCGAGAGGGGTCAGCCACCGAGGACTCCTCGGCGGCCACCTCGTCTTCGGCATCGGTGAGCGCGAGCTCGGGCAGCATCGAGTGATCGACGAACAGGCCCGCGGCAGGCGATGTTCCCGACAGGGCGTCAGCGGCGAGGACGATCGAAGCGCCCGTGTAGGTGGTCTTCTCGTTGCCCGGGAAGTGCACCATCTCGGGGAAGACGATGCCGGTCCAGTAGTGGCCGTCGTCGGCACGCAAGCCCTGGGACCAGTCGAACAGAGTCAGGGCCGTGTCGCTGTCACCGACCGCGAGGTACGCGAAGAGGCACTCGGCGGTCTCGGCGGCCGTGACCCATGGGCGGTCGCTCACGCAGCGCACGCCCATGCCCTCGACCATGAACGTCTCGCGGCGGGTCTCGAGGCGCAGCCGGCCCTCGTCGCCGCTCAAGACGCCGGCTAGCACGGGGTAGTACCAGTCCATGGCCCAGCGGTGCTTGGGGGCGAAGGCGTCAGGCAGCTCGCCCCGGCAGTGCGACGCGACCACATGGGCCAGCCGGGCAGCTGACAGCTCCCAGTCGGGTCTCTCGTGGCCGAGGTGCTCAGCCAGGGCGATCGCGCACCGCAGCGAGTGGCACATCGACGATGATCCCGTGAGCAGGGCGAACGACCACGGGGTGCCGTCGGCGTGGCGAGCCCAGATGATCTCTCCCCGAGAGGTCTGCAGGTCAAGTACGAACTCGATGGCCCGGTCGACGATCGGCCACATCGTCTCGAGGAATCCCGCGTCTTCGAACAGCAGCCAGTGGTGCCACACGCCAGTGGCGACGTAGCTGATGGTGTTGGCGTCGAGCTTGTCCTGCTCGATCGAGTCCGCCAGGTAGTACTGGTGCCAGGACCCGTCAGGTCGCTGCGTGTCGACCAGCCATTGGTAGGCACGCTCGGCGTCTGAACGCCGGCCCCCCAAGGCCAGGGCCATAGCGGCCTCTATGTGGTTCCACGGGTCCGCGTGCCCGCCGGGGAACCAGGGCACCATGCCGTTGGGGAGCTGCCAGCGGGCGATCGCATCCACCGTCTCGCGCACCTGTTGCTGGCTCAACAGGTCTGGGACCGAGGGGACAGAGGGGGAGATCGGCGCTTGGTCAGGCATGGGCGGGTTCCTCGTCGGCCCTCGACGCTCCGGCATCGGTGCCGGGCGAGCCAGGCCTGGGCGCGCCCAGGGAGCGCGCGCCCGTTGCAGTCGCCGGCAGCGAGCTCTGGGCGGCGATCGGCTTGTGTGCATAGACGACGAGGCTCTTCCCGAGGAGGGGGTTGAGCACCTTCTCGGTCAAGCGGGTCACCATCGGTGCCTTGGCTATGTCCCACACGAGCAGGCTGTTGTAGAGCCTCACCAGCGG
>JAHFUU010000285.1 GCA_023264915.1 Microthrixaceae bacterium
TGGCTGACCTGCACCGGCCAGCCATCGAGGCTCGGCGGCAGCAGCGTCGGGGGTGCCACCAGGGTCACCTCGGCGCCGAGCTTGGTGAACGCTGCGACGTCAGAGCGCGCGACGCGGCTGTGCTTGACGTCGCCCACGATCGCGACGTGGCGCCCCTCGAGCGAGCCGAGACGCTGGCGGATCGTGTAGCTGTCGAGCAGCGCCTGGGTCGGGTGCTCGTGCCAGCCGTCGCCGGCGTTGATGACCGACGCCGATGTCCAGCGCGCCACCTGCCACGGGACACCAGCGGAGCCGTGGCGCAACACGATCGCATCGATGCCCATGGCCTCGATCGTCTCGACCGTGTCGCGAACCGACTCGCCCTTGTTCACCGAAGAGGTGCCCACCGAGAACGTCATGGTGTCAGCAGACATCCGCTTCGCTGCCGTCTCGAAGGACAGGCGGGTGCGCGTGGAGTCCTCATAGAACAGCGACACCACCGTCTTGCCCCGAAGTGTCGGCACCTTCGGGATCGTCCGCTGGCCGACCTCGACGAACGAGTCGGTGAGGCGGTGCAGCTCCTCGATCTCGTCGACCGTCAGGTCCTGCACCGACAGCAGGTGCTTCACCTCGAACGCGCCCCGGCATCGAGGCTCACTTGACCATCTCTCCGAGGTCAACCCCCTCAGCGCTGACGTTGACCACCTCGTCGCGGCGGGTCGGGAGGTTCTTGCCGACGTAGTCGGGCCGGATCGGCAGCTCGCGGTGGCCCCGGTCGATCACGACCGCGAGCTGGACAGCCCGCGGGCGTCCGTAGTCGTTGAGCGCGTTCAGGGCAGCCCTGATCGTCCTGCCGGTGAACAGCACGTCATCGACGAGCACGACGATCTGGTTGTCGAGGTCCGCGGGTATCTCTGTGACCGCTTCGGGAAGCACGGGCCGCAAGCCGATGTCGTCGCGGTAGAAGGCCACGTCGAGGCAACCGACGGGGATCGGCTCGGAGGGACCCTCTATCTTGCCGAGGGCATCGGCGAGCTGGTGCGCCAGCGGCACGCCGCCTGTCTGGAGCCCGATGAGTATCAGCCCTTGGACACCTTGGTTGTGCTCGATGATCTCGTGAGCCATGCGCCAGGTGGCCCGGCTGATGTCATCGTCGCTCATCACCCGAGTCCGCGCAACAAAAACGCCCCCGTAAGGGGGCGTCAGGCGACGTTCTCGTTCGGCCACTCAGGCTTCTCCTGTCCGTCTGGGCCTCACCGGACCCACTTCACGGTCAGGCATGGACCATAGCATCGTCGGGGAGATATGGGGAAAGATCGTGCCGGCCCCCGCACACCAGAACCTGGTTCGACTTGATCCACTGGCTGCGCTCACAGAGCCCTAACCAGCACCGAACAGCATCGTCTCACCCGCTGGGGCAAGCTCCCATGATGCGAACGCCCGTCGCCAGCCCGTGGAGCGCCGTCCGTCGATCGAAGCTGAGGGGTGCAGCCGCAGCCGTCTCGGTGGCCGCGCTGGCGGTCCTTCCCAGCAGGCCCGCCCAGGCCGACGGGACGCGGTTCCTCGACCCGATCTTCACCTCGTTCACCAAGACGAGCAACATCACCTACGGCTCCGCGATCAACGACAGGGGCCAGACCGTGGCCCTGCACCTCGACCTGTACGAGCCGGCAGGTGACTCGGCCCCGGACCGCCCCGCCATCGTGTTCATCCACGGCGGGGGCTTCGATTCGGGCAACAAGGACAACACGACGATGGTCGACCTCGCCAAGCAGTTCGCCCAGCGCGGCTACGTGACGGTCTCGATCGACTATCGCCTGGCATCCTTTGACGTCGGCTCTGTCCCCAACTTCGATCCCCGCGTCGCTCGCGCCCAGGTCGACGCCCAGCACGACGCCCAGGCAGCGGTCCGGTTCCTCAGAGCCAGCGCCGCGACCTACAGGATCGACCCGCGCCACATCGCCGCTGCCGGCGGCTCTGCCGGAGCGGCCACCTCGATGCGGGTCGCCTTTGACAACGAAGACGTCGGCACATCGGGCAGCGCCGGGTTCTCGTCGCGCATCTGTGCAGCGATGTCCCTGTCCGGTGCAGTCCCAGCGGACCTCGTCGACCCCTCCGACCTGACTGCGACCATCTGGTACCACGGGACCGCGGACACCAAGGTGCCCTGGCTCCTGGGCCAGAGGTCCTCTGACGCCGCGGCTGCCGCCGGCCTGGTGACCGAGTTCCACAGCTACCCGGGCGCCGGGCACGTCGACTACGCGACCTTCAAGCCGAGCATCCTCACCGATGGCGCCCGGTTCTTCCTCGACAACAGCGCAGGCACCGACCGCGACTGCCGCGAGGCCCCCGCCGAGCCGCCGGGTGGTTACGGGTCCTTCCAGTCGGCTGGACCGACCCGGCTGGTCGACACCCGCACCGGCCTCGGCGTCCCTGCCGGGCCGATCGGCCCCGGCCAGACACGCACGATCAAGGTCGACGGCTGGCCGATGATGCCGCCGGAAGGTGCGAAGGCCGTCGCCCTGAACGTGACCGCTGTTGCGCCCACCGCAGATACGCACCTCACGCTGTGGCCCGCCGGGCAGCCGCAGCCGACTGCCAGCGCGCTCAACCCTGGTGCCGGCCGCACGGTCGCCACCATGGCCGTCGTCCCGATCGGCACCGGCGGTGACGTCGTCGTCTACAACAACTCGGGATCCACTGACCTCGTCGTCGACCTGCTCGGGTGGTTCGGTGCACCGGCAGGCGCAACCTTCAAGGCCGTCGCGCCGGCTCGCCTTCTCGACACGCGAGACGGCACCGGCACCACGGCGGGTCCCCTCGGCCCGGGCGAGACCCGACTGGTCCAGGTTGCCGGCCGGGCAGGGATACCGCTGTCAGGTCTGGGCACAGCGGTGTTGAACGTGACTGCCGTGGCGCCCGACACCGAGAGCCACCTGACGCTTTGGACCGCGCTCGGTGCCCTGCCCGGGTCGTCCACCCTCAACTTCGGACCCGGCCAGACCGTTGCGAACATGGCCCTCGTCTCGTCGTTCCCGACCGGGTTCATCGCAGTGCGCAACAACTCCGGCACGACCCATGTCGTGATAGACGTGAGTGGCTACTACTCGACGCCGGCAGGCCCGCAGTTCCAGGCAGTCACGCCCGTTCGGCTGCTCGACACCCGTGACGGCACCGGCGCACCACAGGGCAGGCTCGGCCCGGGCCAGTCGATCGAGCTCGACATCGCCGGGAACGCGCCGGTCCCGGCCGAAGCTGTCGCAGTGGACCTCACCGTGACCGCCGTGGACCCCGCGCTCGACTCGCACCTCACCGTATGGCCCGCGGGCACCGATCGCCCGCTGGCCTCCACGCTCAACATGTCCCCCGGTCATACGGTCGCGAACCACGCCACGGTGCCAGTCGGCAGCAACGGCAAGATCGCGATCTACAACAACTCCGGCAGCACCGACGTGGTAGTCGACGTCGACGGCTGGATGGCCTGACGCGGCCTGTGCACGCGGCCTGTGGCCGCGGCCTGTGCACGCGGCCTGTGCACGCGGCCTGTGGCCGGGACGCCGAGGCCCGGGACGCCGAGGCCCGGGACCCCCGAAGCGGATGGCGAGACGAGGCCGGCAAGAGGGCTGGCTGGCGCAGTCAGGGTGCAGGACGCAGCTGAGTGGCGACAGCTGAGAGGACCCAGTTGACGAAGCGGCCGCTGTCGTCAGTCGAGTAGGCCTTGGCCAGCTCGACGGCTTCGGAGATCGTGACAGCGGTGGGGATGTCGGGGCACCAGCCGAGCTCGTAGGTGGCCATCCGCAGGATCGCTCGATCCGTGGCGGGCATCCGCTCGATGGCCCAACCCTGGGCGTGGTCGGCGATGGCCCGGTCGATCTCGGCGCGGTGCTCGTCGACTCCTACAAACGTGGCCTGGACGAAGGGATCCGGCTGGATCGCCAAACCGGCGAGCAGCGCTCTGGCGGGTTGGGACTTGACCTCTGCCTCGTAGAGCAGGCCCAGCAGGCGCTCGCGCAGCTCGCGCCGGCTCCCGACCCCACCGGTGTAGGACCGCTCCTGACCCTGTGGGCCCCCCGTACCGTGGTCGCTCACGCCTTGCTCAGGTACTCACCCGAGCGGGTGTCGACCTTGACCATCTCGCCGGGGTTGATGAACAGCGGCACCTGCACGACGAGGCCGGTCTCCAGGGTGGCCGGCTTGCGGGCACCTGACACGCGATCGCCTTGGATCCCGGGCTCGGTCTCGGCCACGGCCAGCTCGACTGCCGCGGGCATGTCTACGCCGATGATCTCGTCCCCGTGCATCAACAGGACCGGCTCTGAGCCCTCGATCATGTAGTTGACCGAGTCTCCCAGAGCGGACGCACCCACCGGCATCTGCTCATAGGTGTCTGAGTCCATGAACACGAAGCTGTCACCGTCACGGTAGAGGTACTGCATGCCGCGCTTGTCGATGACCGCACGCTCGACCTTCTCGCCGGCCCTGAAGGTGCGCTCGACGACCGCTCCCGTGCGTGAGTTCTTGAGGGTGGTTCGCACGAACGCGCCGCCCTTGCCTGGCTTGACGTGCTGGAACTCGACCACCTGGAACAGCTCGGTGTCGAGGGCAAGCGTCATGCCGTTCTTCAGGTCGTTGGTCGTGATCGTGCTCATCGGTCTCAGGCGTTCCTTGGGTTCGATCCTGTCCTGGCGGTGCGCGGGCTCACACCGAGGTCGCTTTGGGGGCTCGCGTCAAGGGTTCACACCCCTGCTCGGTGACCACCACGGTGTCCTCGATGCGAACCCCTCCGTGGTC
>JAHFUU010000286.1 GCA_023264915.1 Microthrixaceae bacterium
TGCCAGCTCGCGTCACCCCACGCCCTGCACAGCGCCCACGACCTCTTCATGTACAGGTGCAGGTCGTACTCGACCGTGTAGCCGATCGCTCCGTGGCACTGAAGCGCGCAAGACGAGACCGCCGCTGCTGCCTCCGACGAGAGTGCCTTTGCCACCGAAACATCCCGTGAACGGTCCTCGAGGCCACACGCGGTGGAGTACGCCGCGTTGTAGACCGCCGGCCTCGCGAACGACACGGCGAGCAAAGCGTCCGCGAGGCGGTGCTTGACGGCCTGGAAGCTGCCGATGGGCACACCGAACTGTTGCCGCTCCTTCACGTAGTCCACCGTCATGTCGAGCATCCTGTCCGACAGGCCTATCAGCTGTGCCGCAGCCGCGAGGGCACCCCTGTCAAAGGCATCTCCGAGAGCCGACCGGTCAGGGTTCTCGGCTATCACCTCTGTGCTCCGAGAACGGGCTGCGTCATCGAGGTTGTAGCTGAACAGGCGCCTGCACCGGTCGATGGACGGTTGAGCCTGCACATCGAGAGCTTCGGTCGGCACAGCCAGCAGGGCTCCGTCATGGTCCGCCAGGACCAGACCTGCGATGTCGGCACAGGTGGCAAGGGGCGAACAGATTCCGGCGCCCACCAGCAGCGATCCATCCGCGATCCCACTGAGCCAGGCTGTCCGCTGGCGGCTGTCGGCCATCGACGCGAACGCTGGTGCAGCGACTGCGACCGTCTCCACGAAGGGTCCTGGCAAGCCAGCGCGCCCCGTCTCTTCGACCACTAGCACCAGATCGATCTCTGTCAGTGCGAGCCCGCCTTCGGCTTCGGGAACGAGCAGGCCTGTCGCACCCATCGCCGCGAGGCCAGCCCAGATGTCGCCCAGGTGGCCCTGCCCGTCCCAGGCTTCGCGCAATCGTTCGGGCCGGCACTCCCTCGCGAGGAACGAGCGCGCAGCTTCTGCGAGCAACAACTGGTCCTCGGAGAAGGCGAATCGCACGATCGGCCCTACTTCCTCGGCAAGCCCAGCACTCGCTCGGCCACGATGTTGCGCTGTATCTCGTTGGTGCCCGCGTAGATCGGTCCCGAGAGGGCGAACTGGTATCCCTTGATCCAGGCACCCGCATCTACCGCGCCTGGTGCATCGCCGGTCAGCTCGGCGAGCGGGCCGAGCAGATCCAAGGCCGCTTCGTGGATCTGCACATCCAACTCTGACCACCACACCTTGTTGAGGCTCGACCGGAAGCCGGGCGGTCGTCCCTCGACGATGCCGGTCACATCAGCGAGCGTGTAGAGGCGATAGGCCTCGGCGTCGATCCAGGCACGGATGACGCTTTCGCGGTGCGGGGCCGCCTCGCCGGGATTCGAGGCTGACCGGCGTGTCCAGAGATCGATCAGCCGCGACACCGCGGCGACGAACCGGCCCGGGCTGCGAAGGGTGAGCCCGCGCTCTGAGGACGTGGTGGCCATCGCCACGCTCCAGCCTTGCCCGACACCCCCGAGCACGCACGCGTCCGACACGAGAGCCTCGTCGAAGAAGACCTCGGCAAACCCCTCGTCTCCGTCGAGGCGGCCGAACCCGCGCACGGTGACACCCGGCGCGTCAAGGGGTACCAGGAAGTAGGTGAGCCCGCGGTGGCGCTCAGAGGTCGGATCAGTTCGGAACAGGCCGAACAGATGCGAGCAGAAGGCGCCGCGGGTGGTCCAGGTCTTCTGGCCGCTGAGGCGCCAACCGCCACCGTCGGGGTCGGGATCGGCGCGTGAGCTCAAGGCGGCGAGGTCGCTTCCTGCGCCCGGCTCGCTCCAGCCCTGGCACCACAGGTCCTGCGCGGCCGCCATCCGCGGCAGGTAGAGGTCCTTCTGCTCCTGGGTCCCGAACTCGAACAGAGTCGGTGCCAGCAAGAAGATGCCGTTCTGGGTGACCCGCTGTGGAGCCCCTGCCGCGTAGTACTCCTCCTCGAAGATGAGCCAGTCCCACAACGAGGCCCCTCGCCCGCCGTACTCGGTAGGCCAGGACACGACCGACCATCGGGCATCGAAGAGCAACCGCTCCCATTCGACGTGCGCGGCAAAGCCCTCGCGGGTGTCTCCCGAGGGCAAGGGGGTTCGCGGCACGTTGGCCGAGAGCCAGTCCCGACACTCGGCACGGAGCTCTTGTTGTTGTCGTGTCCAGGTCAGGTCCAACTCGCATCACCTCGGCCACGGCAGAGCCTGACGCACCGTCAGATATCTTGCAAGCTGGCAGCGGCGGCGCTGCTGCCACCACCCAGCCTGCGCACCTCAGTAGGGTTGCCACATGAAGAGTCGGAGGAGGATGCCGGCTGCCCGCGTCGGCTTCAGGGGTGTCGTGGCCGCAGCCTCGATGGCAGCCCTGGCAGCGGCTGGCGCTGCCGGGTGCAACGGGAGCAGCGACGAGGGGGCTCCCCTACCCTCCCCCGTCACGGGCGCGGCCCGGACGACCTCGAGCATCGGCCCCGAGCAGCGCTCCCAGCTGCTCGACCTGGGCCTGATCCGCAAGGACGACCTCGGAGCGGCGTGGGAGGAGACAACCGACAAGAAGTCCGGGTTCGAGGTCAACTCCCTCGAAGACATAGTCGCCGAGGAGAGCTGCAAGGACCTCCTCGAGCCCTTCAAGATCCTCGAAGGCTCCGAGACCAAGACTTCCCCCACCTTCGCCTCGGCTGACAACGTGGTCTCGAACACGGCCACCCTGCTCGACTCGGCCCAGAGCGCCGGGAAGCTGACATCCGTGCTCAACAGCATCGACCCCAACGCGTGCCTCACAACCGTCTACCAGAAGGCGGTCCAGCGTGAGCTCACCTCCATCGTCGATGACGGCTCCTCGCTGTCATCGCTTAGGGTACGCCGGCGCGAGCTGCCCGGGATCGGCGACAGCCGGAGCGCCCTCGAGGTGACCCTCGACCTCACCAAGGGCAACTCGCAGAGCACGCTCGTCTTCACCCGCATCGCCATCCAGAGCGGTCCGATCGTCCAGCAGTACTCGATCCGCTCCAAGGGTGCACCGCCGGATGCCGAGAACATCACGAAGCCTTCGGTCCAAAGGGTACGCAACTGCATCACCAAAGGGGCCTGCACCTGACCTGCAAGACCTCCAGGGCATGATCTCTGCGCCCCGGGGCCACGAAGCTACAGTCCTCGGGTGCTGGTGCACCCAGAGGACGAACATCCAGGGCCGGGGGTCACCGGCTTCATCGACGGGCACCTGACGGGCATCGCCACCGCCATCTGCGCGCTTCCCTTCGGGGCCGCAGCAGTTGCGATGTTGGTTACCCAGCGGGACTTCGCACCCTTCGCCGACATCGCACTCATCGAGCTCGGCGTGCGCGACGTGGGGCGCCACCTGGTCCTCATCGGCGTGTACTCACGGTTCGGGTGGCGTCACCCCGGCCCGATCTTGTTCTACCTGCTCGCCGTTCCGTACTGGCTCACCGCTGGCCATTCCGCCGGCCTGCTGGCAGGGGCCGCCCTGGTGAACGCTGCCTGCGTCTTCGCGATCGGCTGGCTCGCGCGGCGCCATGGGGGGCGGCAACTGGTGCTGGTCGCCATGTTGCTCGTTGCTCTGATGGCCCGGACGTTGGGCCCTGAGATGTGGACTGACCCATGGAACCCGACGATCGCGGTGTTCCCGTTGCTGGTCTTCGTCTTCGGTTGCTGGTCCCTCGCAGACGGCGACGACGCGGTGATCCCGATGCTGGTGATCACGGGAACGTTCTGCCTCCAGGCCCATGTCGGCTATGCCATGTTCGTTGCGATCCCGGCCGCGGTGGGTGTCGCCGGCCGAGTCCTGTTGGCGCGTCGGTCAGGGATCCGGCCACGCGCCGACGATCCCACGTCGCGCTCTCGTGGGCTGCGCCGGGCCCTGGTCTGGGCCGGAGCCATCGGTGCTGTGCTCTGGTTGCCTCCACTGGTCGACCAGCTGATCCATCCACCTGGCAACGCCCACGAGCTCTTGAGCTTCCTCCGCGGGGCCGACCCGTCCTACGGTCTCGGCGACGGGGTCAGGTTCACCTCCTATGAGCTCGGGATCAAGCCGGCCTGGCTCTTCGGTGAGCACCAGGCGGGCTGGCTCGGGCTGGTCGACTACTCCTCCCCACCCTTCCCCCTGGGTACCGTGCTGGTGCTTGCCGCGGGCGCCTTCGCTACGTTTCGCAGGGACTGGTCAGGGTTCCGGCTGGCGGTGCTGGCAGCGGGCCTCCTGGCGGGCTCGGTGCTGGCCGTGAGCCGGATCGTGGACGGCCTCTACCCCTACGTCGTGCGCTGGAGCCCGGTGGTGGGACTCATCACGTGCCTGGCCGTCGTGTGGATCGCTTGGCAGGCGGCAAGGCCACGACTGCCTCGTTCCGCCATCGTGTCCGCCGGTGGCGCAGTGGTTGCCGCGCTGGTCCTCATCAGCGCGGCCAACCTCTGGGCAGGGTCGACGACCCCACCTCATGATGCTGCCAACAGCGACCAGATCAACGCGATCACCTCACGGATCGTCGGGCACCTCGACAAGTCCCGACCAGTCGTGGTCGACACACCGGACCCCACCGGCGGCGTCGAGGCGCTGTTCATGCTGCCGGCCGTGGCTCTCCAGCTCGAGAAGCAGGGCTATGACGTCCGGGTCGACGACGTCCGGTTCCAGAACCGAAGCTCGCAGGGCAACGAGACCCGGCGGGTGAGCATCCACCACATCTCACCTGACGCTCCGACCGTGCCGGCTCTCGAGTCAC
>JAHFUU010000287.1 GCA_023264915.1 Microthrixaceae bacterium
GGACGCCCCTGAACCGAGCAGTGAGACATCTCCGGGTTGGTAGAGGCGACGCCCCCGGGCACGTGTCCTGGCAAGAGCTCTGGAGTCCCTGATCCACCTCGAAGGGCGTCCCGATGCCAGACTTTCCGATCTCGGGCGCCTAGCGTGCCCGGCAGGAGGACCAGATGAACGAGACCCGCTGGGTCGACGACTTCTCAGAAGCCTGGGCTCGCGAGTACCCCGACACCGCGGATACGTCCGGACTCTTGCTCATCGCCCTGCTCGCGCGGCTGAGCTTGGTCATCGAGGCCTTCGAGGCCGACACGCTCCAAGCATTCGACCTGCTGCCAAGTGACTATGACGTACTGGCGGCGCTCCGCCGGGTCGGCCCACCCTATGAGCTCGCGCCGAACGAGCTGTACACATCCCTCGAGCGTTCCTCGGGCGGCATGACCAAGATCCTCAAACGCCTCGAGGCTTTCGGGTTCATCGAGAGGATCCCCGACGAGGCAGACAGGCGAAGCAACCTCGTCCGGTTGACCGCCAAGGGCATGAAGGTCGAGGAGGCAGCCTTCAAGGCCTTCCTGTCCAGAACCCACGAGTTCTTGCAGCCCGCGTCCCGCGAAGAGCTCGAGTCGATCAACGACTCGGTCAAGAACCTGTTGACGCTCATCGACAAGGGCTTCCGCGGCTGAGCCCTCTGTGCTGCTGGTCACGCACGCACTGCTGTCGTGGCAAGCAGAGCCGGAGACCACTTGACTCTCGCCGGTCAGAGGTGGCTGAGGGCGCGGTCGATGCGCGCTGCCCATGCTGGTGATCCTGACGCGGTGGCTTGCTGGCGGGCTTGGAGGAACTGGCGCCGGGCGCTGTCGGGGTCGCCGAGCAGCCCGTCGTACTTGCCGACCCAGAAGTCGACCGGGCCGAGGCTCAGGGCCGGATCACCGGCCCAGGTGCCTGACAGCGGCTCGAGGCTGGCTCGGGCCTCGATGGCCTCTTGGCGGGTGCCCCACCTCTCGATGAGGCGGTAGCGGGCCATTGGCACGATCGTGCGGCTAACGAGCCAGGCCTGGGATGCGACGGGCTCGACCCGCAGCTGTTCCCAGAGACGCTTCGCTGTGGTGTCCTCACCGGTGATCAACGCCGCTGAGGCCGCCCCGTAGCGCCACGCCACAGCAATTTTCGGCATGGTCTTGACGGCTGCGAGGAAGGCTTCGACGGTGCCGTCGTCTTGACCTGTCCAGTCGAGCCGCTCGTACCGGAGATGCACGTCCGCGGCTTGGTGGAAGCGACGGGTCCTGGCCGACGGGCTGATCCGGTCGAGGATCTCTCGCAGCTCGAGAAGCGTTGGGATGTCTCCGCGGGCACTGGCCACCGCTGCCAGGTGCATAGCACCGGTGAGGACGGTGCCCGACGAGTCGATCATCTTGCCCGCCTCGAGGATGACCGAGCCGTGCTGGAGGGCAGCGTCGAAGTTGCCGGCGATGCTCTCGGCCGTCGCGAGGAAGCTGTGCGCCCAGATGCTGCTGAAGGGGTTGCCGAGCTCGGCCAGGGTCTCGCCCGCGAGGCGGCACCAAACCCGCCGGTCCGGGTCCTGGATGGTCGCCAGGCCGATGTCTATCCACACGCGCTCCACAAGTGAGCGAGGGACGGTCTCGTCGAGGCCTGCTGCGACCTGTTCGACGAGCTCGACCCGGCGGCGCTCGTCGCCGCCATCACCAAAAAGGCCCTCGGCCCCCTTCCTGAAGGCCGCCATCGAAGGCCGCCGGTCACCACCAAGTCATCCGCGAACCAGGCCCAGGCCGTTTCTCTGACGAGACACTCCTTGAGCTGCACCAACGCGGCACTTGCCGGGCATTGGGCGATCAGTGGGCCACAAGGTCCATCGTGCCCACAACCCGAACGACCCGGAGGTGCATCACAATGGTTGCCTACATCGAGCCCGTCACCAGCGAATCCAACACCCGCTTCAGCCGGCTCCGAGCCGACAGCTCCGACGAGCTGCGCGAGTTCGCCGAAACTGCCGGCATCGCTGGTGAGCTCGTGGCCCACCAGACAGTCGACGCCCTGTCCTGGGTGCGCTGTGACCGCCGTGACCGGCGCCGGGCGCTGCGAGCCGGAGCCCGCGAGGTCGGATGGCACGACGCATACACACGTATCGCACGCATCACAGTCGACGCGACCCGGCCACCGACGGGACCCAACTTCACCCGCTTCGGAATGCTCCGCCGCACCCTCATCGAGACCCCGACCCAACAGCCCGTGAAGGCGACGGTCCCTCACCGACGGCCTGCCCCAACGAGCGCAGCGCGATCTTCAACAACGCTGGTCACGTCGATGTCATCGGTGATGTCAACGGTGATGTCAACGGGTTCTTCTCGTGACTCGACTCGTGCTGCGCTCGGTGACGGCGAGACTTTCGCGTGCCATGCTCACCGCATCGCTAGCTGAAGCGGGACTCTGAATCGGGGCTACGAGCCAGGGCGCAGGTGCCGTGCAAGGGTCGTCGACTCCGCCGCTCGACTTCCCGTGTGAACCGCCATCACCCTCGGGAGGCGTCGGGCTTCTCCCATCGGACGCCATCGAAGCGTGAGAAGTCGTTGTCGAACGAGACGATCTGGGCGCGGTGCTCGATGGCCAGGGCAGCCAGGTGCGCGTCGTTCACGAGGTTCGCGCCTGCGCCGACGGACCTGAGGAGGGCGCGCATGATCGAGGCGTGGCGAGGCGTTGGATCGAGCACCACTGCGGCCGGTTGTGCGAGCCAGGCGTCGACGCGATCGAACGCCTCGTCGATGGACAGCGGGGTGGGGAAGAGGTCGACACGGGTGGACAGGCGGGCGAACGCCAGCAGAGCGACCCATGCAAGGCCGACGGTTGCGCCACCGGACAGCGACGTGTCCAGCCACTCGCGCGAGAGGTCGTGGTACGGGGCATCGCTGTTGACCGCGTAGAGCAAGACGTTGGCATCAACCAGCTTCATGAGCCTGCACGTGTCTTGCGTATCAGCTCGTCATCTTCGAGCTCGCCGGCGAGCTGGAGCGCTCGGTCGAGGTTGGCGCGGCACCGCCCCATCGAAGCGGTCTCGGTCACGAACTCGGTGTGTCTGCTGCCGACTGAAGCCCCCTCGCGGATGGCGTCGTTGAGCGCCTGCTTGAACGACACGTTGCGGTCATGCATCCGCCTGCGGATGAGCTGCTCGGTGTCCGGATCGAGAGTGACGGTCGTCCTCATGTGTAGCATCATAGCATCACCATCATTGATGTAATGATGCGGTCGCCCAGGGCCGAGGGACGGGGTCATGGGAGTGGGACCACTTCAATCCCGGGCCCAACCACTGGGGAACATCGCGCCGCCGAACGAATATGACCATAGACAGTGGTCATATTCGATCTGGTTCACTACGCTGCAAGCCATGGGTGACCACATCGTCATGGCCAGTGAGTTCAAGGCACACTGCCTCGCGCTGCTCGACGAGGTTGCCATCAGCAAGGTCCCCGTCGTCGTCACGAAGCACGGCCGCCCCGTCGCGCGGGTAGTTCCAGTAGATGAACCTGAGCACCCCGTCCCGACACTCGGCAGCGTGACGCTGCTCGACTCGCCCGACGAGGCGTTCTTCTCGACGAACGAGGAGTGGGACGCAGACCGTGGCTGAGGCCTCAGTGCTGCTCGACACGCACGCACTGTTGTGGTGGCAAGCGGGGCCGGAGGCCAAGCGATTGTCCGCTCGAGCACGCAAGGCGATCACAGACGCGAGTGCCGTGCTCGTCAGCCCTATCTCGTGTTGGGAGACGACGATGCTCCTCGTCAAGGGGCGCATCGCGCTTGACCGAGACGTCTACCAATGGACGCGAGACCTCTTCGCTCAGGACAGTGTCATGGAAGCCCCGTTGTCGCCGCAGACAGCGATAGCCGCCGGCCTCCTCGCGAGAGATGGGTTCCGTGGCGATCCCGCCGACCGCCTTCTCTATGCAACTGCGCGCGTGCTGCGAGTGCCACTCGTGTCCAAGGACCAGGCCATTCGCAGCTTCGCTCGGGGCAGGCGCGACGTGACCGTCATCTGGTGACCACGGTTCGAGATACCCCGCACATCGCTGGCTGAAGCGGGATTCTGGCACATCGCCGATTGAGAGGCGACCGTCCTGTTCCGGTTAGGTTGGGACCATGCCCGCAGATCTGACCAAGCCCGCTTTCGACCTCGGGGTGGTCACAACAGACATCGAAGCGTCCCTTCGCTTCTACCGCGACCTGTTGGGGTTCGTGCCGCTGATGGTGCTGCCCCTCGATGACGGCGACCTGCACCTGCTGATCGCGGGCGAGATGCTGATCAAGCTCAAGGACTCACCCAGCGCGGTGGCCTCCCCCAAGGGCGAGATTGCGGATGCGACGGGGTTCAGGTACGTGACGTTCTGGGTCGCCAACATGGCCGAGCTTCTCGACGGGCTGCGGGCTGCCGGCGTCACGATAATGCGCGAGCCGTTCGAGGTTCTGCCCAACACGATGGCCGTGCTGGTCGCTGACCCTGACGGCAACGTGGTCGAGTTCCTCGAGCAGGCAAGCTGAGGCTGGATCGATAGCCGCTCAGCAAGGGGCCGACGATCCCGTCCCGATCACATGACTCGTCGAGCTGGGGCGGAGCCTCGACCGGGGCCTGGCGCGGCCTGGGGCCGAGGGACAGGCAGGCTGACCCGGCAACCGCCGATCCTCCCGCGACACCGCGCGGGATAGT
>JAHFUU010000012.1 GCA_023264915.1 Microthrixaceae bacterium
GACCAGCTCGACGTAGTCAGCAGAAGGCACATCCTCACCGGTGCTGACCACGAGCTGGCCGTCGAAAGCATCTATCACCGGACGCACCTGATCCATCGGGCACAGCTCCTTGAACACCGTGAGCACAGCCGAGCGCAGCAGGTGTTCGACGATCTGGCCGTCTCGGCCTTCCTCGAGAGCCTCGATCTCGACCTTGCCCATCGTGGATGACATCAGCGCATCGAGGTCGGTGACACGCGGTGCGACATCGGTCTCGCCGTGGAGCAGAGCTCTGCGCGTTGCGTTGGCCACGAGGGTCTCGAGGTTGGCCACAGTCAGCCTCACTGAGACTCCGGACCGTTGGTTGATGTGAGGGCTCTGCCTCGCCAGATGGGAGAAGGTGGCAACGATGTCGGCCATGAACGGCGGGACGGTCACTCGCAAGCCAGGGGCGTCAAGCGGGCGCATCTCCTGTGCCGCGATCCTGACCTCGGTGCTCACCTCGAACGGGTAATGGGTGCGGACCTGGGAGCCAAACCGGTCCTTGAGCGGTGTGATGATGCGACCTCGATTGGTGTAGTCCTCAGGGTTGGCGGAGGCGAACAGCATGATGTCGAGCGGCAAGCGGATCTTGTAGCCACGGATCTGCACGTCGCGCTCTTCGAGCACGTTCAGCAGGCCGACCTGGATGCGCTCGGCGAGGTCCGGCAGCTCGTTGATGGCGAAGAGGCCCCGGTTGGTGCGCGGGACGAGGCCGTAGTGGATGGTGAGCTCGTCGGAGAGGTAGCGGCCCTCGGCGACCTTGATCGGATCGACCTCACCGATGAGGTCAGCGATAGAGGTGTCAGGCGTCGCCAGCTTCTCACCGAACCGATCGTCGCGGTGGACCCAGTCGATTGGCGTGTCGTCACCCTGGTCAGCGATGAGATGGCATGCATGCGCAGAGACCGGGTGGTAGGGGTCGTCGTTGATCTCGGAGGTGGCCACGATCGGCATCCACTCGTCGAGCAACTCCGTGAGGGAGCGGATCATCCGGGTCTTGGCTTGGCCGCGCTCGCCCAGGAAGATCACATCGTGGCCCGCCAGCAGGGCGTTCTCCAGCTGGGGAAGGACCGTCTCCTGGTAGCCGAGCACACCTGGGAACAAGGGGTCACCCGCCTTGATGCGAAGTATCGCATTCCGGCGTACCTCCTCTTTCACAGGGCGTGATTCCCAGCCTGATTCCTTGAGCTGGCCGAGTGTTGAAGGGCGAGTCATGGTCTGCTTTCCCCAGAGGTATCGAGCACCTGACCGGCCAGCCAGGCACGTCCAGACAAGCTACCGGCCCGAGCGAGGATCGTCACCGCCAGTGACCGTTGGGCTTCAAAGGCGGGCCAGGACCAGGTCCGGTGGCTCGGGACGGGCGAGCAGGAAGCCTTGGACGCGACGGCACCCCAACCGGCGCAACTCGCACAGCTGCAGCTCGGTCTCGACCCCCTCAGCGGTCACGTCCATGTTGAGAGCTCGAGCCAGGGACACGATCGCACCGACGATGGCTGTGTCGTCGGGGTCCTCACCCAGCCCGCGGACAAACGAGCGGTCGATCTTGACGACCGTGACTGGGAAGCGCTTGAGGTAGGCCAACGACGAGTACCCGGTGCCGAAGTCGTCGACTGCGAGCTGCACGCCAAGGTCACGCAGCTCACCGAGCACCGCCATGGACACCTCCGCATCTGCCATCAGCGTGGTCTCGGTTATCTCCAGGCACAGCTGGGCGGGGTCGATGCCCGTGTCGTCGACGACGGCGGTGACCTGCGGTACCAGATCGGGTTGGGCGACCTGACGAGCCGACAGGTTGACTCTCATGGTGATCCTTGCGTCGGGCCTGGCCGTGTCCCACTGGTGCAGCTGACAGCACGCCTCGCGCAACACCCACGGTCCGATGTCCAAGATGGCCGCCGTCTCCTCCGCGATGTCGACGAACTCGGCTGCGACCAACAACCCCCGAGTGGGGTGCTGCCATCGCACAAGGGCCTCGGCAGCGACAACCTGGCTGGTTGCGATGTCGATCTCGGGTTGATAGTGCACGGTCAGCTCACCCTTGCCGAGAGCACGCCTCAACTCGCTCTCCCGCTTGAGCCGCGAGTTCACGCGGAACCGGAGCTCCTCGCCGAAGATCTCGACCCGGTTGCGGCCGCGTTCCTTCGCCAGATACATCGCTGCATCGGCCTGCCGTAGGAGCTCCTCGGGTTCGCTGGTGGGATCCGTCGTGAACGCGATGCCGACCGAGGCGGTGACATAGACCTCGTGCTGGACAACGGTGAACGGTTCTGCGAGCACCTCGAGCTCGCGGCGGGCAAGAGAGAAGGCCTCAGCCGGAGCGCGGATGCCTTCGACGAGCACCACCAGCTCGTCACCCCCGAGGCGCGCGACGATCGTCACGTCGTCGAGAGAGGCTGCCAGCCGGCCACCAACAGCAGCCAACAGCTCGTCACCCGCGCTGTGACCCAACGAGTCGTTCACGACCTTGAAGCGGTCAAGATCCAGCAGCAGCACCGCTAGCCCCGCAGGAACCTCGTCGAGGCGGACCAGGGCTGCTGAGAGCTCATCGTGGAACCGCCAGCGACTACCTAGCCCTGTGAGGGCATCGAACCTCGCCTGGTATGCGAGCAGCCTCTCGGCGTCGTGGCGCGCGAAAGCTTGGGCCAGGATCGCTGCCGCGGCCCTCAACATCGAAAGATGATGGGAATCGAAGACCCTTGGCTCACGGAAGGAATCGAGCGACATGAACCCGACGTATCGGCCGAGCTGGATCATCGGAACCGCGAACACCGAACGGATGCCCCGCTGCCGCCAGTAGCTCCTCTCCAGGCTCCACGACTCGGGGAGCTCGCCGACATCGGGGACACTCACCTCACGCAGTTCGGTCAGAGCATCCATGAAGGCAAACCCGCTCGTGGGCAGAGTCGGTGACTGCCCGAGCGTGCCTTCGATATCCGGTGCGGTCCACTCATAGACCTTCTCCTGGAAGGCACCGTCATCCACCACACGCCACACGGTCACACGGTCGACACCTTCGAGTGACCCCATCTCGGCCAGGGTCGCGTGCATGCCCTGGTCGAACCGCTCCGCAGGGAGCCCCAGGAAGGCCCTTGCAAGCCTCGTCAGGCGGTCTTCGTGCACCAGGCGCTGCCTGAGCTCGGCCTCGACCTCGGATCTCTCATTGGATCGTCGCAGGGTGAGCACTATCGAACCGACCGGCGCCACCTGGTCACCGCTCAGGGCCTCGACGATGACGGGCACCCATCGTCCCGACGCGTGGCGCACCCGGACCGTCGGGCCAAGGGTCGCACCCTGACGCCCTTCCCATCGGGCGATCCGTTCGGTGGCGTCGCTGACATCATCTGGGTGCAGGTGATCCAGCACGGGTGTCCCGATCACATGCAAGGGGTCCACGCCGATCAGCTCACGCAAGGACGGTGACGCGAAGGTGATGGATCCGCTCTCGTCGAATGCCACCAACGTCTCCTCGACGAACGTGAAGAGCGTGGCCAGTTCGGTCGGGCTGAACGACAGCCGATCAGCCGACCCCACTTCATCCATCGCACCCTCCGAGCTCGGCCCTGGCCGTACGGCACGGGCCGCTCGTATCGCCTTGGCGCAAGGGTACCCCTACTTGTCACCCTCGGCCGCTCCGGCGCGAGCATGCGACGCCGGTGAGGCCCGGTCAGCGACACGACCGCAAGGCGCCCGGGCGTCAGCCGAGCCAAGCGCACCCGCTCGCCCGAACGAGGCCCGGCTACAAGTCTCGGCTGCCCGAAGAGACTGTCGCCGTGGCAGATGACACGCCATGCCAGAAGGACTCGGCTGGGCACGGCCTCGAGAAGAAGTAACCCTGGGCCGCCTCGGCACCAAGCCACCGAAGCTCGTCAGCCTGGCGCCGCGTCTCGACCCCCTCGGCGACGACTCGGAGCCCAAGAGCGCGACTCAAGGAGATGATCGCTGTGACGATCGCTGTGTCTTCGGGGTCATCACCCACGCCGTCAACGAAGGATCGGTCGATCTTCAACACGTCGACCGGGAATCGCTTCAGGTATGCCAGAGACGAGTAACCGGTACCAAAGTCGTCGATTGCAAGCGAGACCCCCAGGGAGCGAAGGTCTCTCAAGACGCGGAGTGCCTCGTCGGGGTCGTCCATGAGCGCCGTCTCTGTTATCTCCAGGCAGAGCGAAGGCGCTTCGACTCCTCCATGGTCAAGCGCGTCGACCACCTGCTGCAAGATGTCCGGCTGCGCTATCTGGCGAGCCGAGAGGTTGACCCGCATCAGCAGCGGTCGGGTGGGATGCTCGTGCTGCCACTGGCCAGCCTGGCTACACGCCGTGGCCAGCACCCAGGCCCCGACCTCGAGGATGAGCCCGGTCTCCTCGGCCAGACCGATGAAGGCGCCCGCCTCGAGGAGGCCTTGAACCGGGTGGTTCCACCGAGCGAGTGCCTCGCACCCGGTCACCTGACCTGTGGTGAGGTCGATCTCAGGCTGGTAGAAGACGGCCAGATCGCCAGCGTCAATTGATCTTCGCAGCGCGTTCTCCAGGTGCAGACGCTCGGTGGCACGCTCGCGAAGGCCTTCGTCGAACACCTCGAACCGGTCGCGGCCGCGCGCCTTGGCCAGGTACATGGCTGAGTCAGCGTCCCGAAGCAGCCCGTCGGCATCGGCGTGGTCGTCGTTTGCGACCGCGATCCCGATGCTGGCCGTGGTGAACACCTCGCTCCCCTCGACCGACATCGGCTCTCGCAATATCCGATGGATCTCCTCGGCCATGACTATCGGCTTGGAGGCATCTTCGATGTTGTCGAGCAGGAGAACGAACTCGTCACCACCGAGCCGTGCGACGGTGTCTCCGGGGCGGGCCAGGGTGCGGAGCCGCCTTCCCACCTCTACCAGCAACACGTCACCCGCAGTGTGTCCCATCGAGTCGTTGACCAGCTTGAAACGGTCCAGGTCCAAGAACACCAGACCGATGGTGTTGGAAAGGCGGCGGCCCCTCGCCAACGCGTTGTCCAGGTGGTCATGCAGCAAGGCTCGATTGGCAAGGCCGGTGAGGGGATCGTGCAATGCCTGATGGGCCAGGGCAGCCTCGGTCCTCTTCAGCGTCGTGATATCGGTGTTCACGACCAGCACATACTCAACGACGCCGTCCTGGTCATACTCTGCGACCGCTCTGGACTGGAACCAGTACTGGTCCTCACCCCGATTGAGCAGCCACTCAGAGTCATATCGCGCTCCGGTCTCGAACACCGCACCCAACGCAGAGGCCCAGCGGTCGACCTCGCCGGGAGCGGCGAACGCGTCGACCTTGTGGCCGAGGATCTGACCCGGAGCAAACCCTGCCAGAGCTTCGAAGGCGGGGCTCGCGTACACGATCCGGAGCTCCCGATCAAAGCGCGTCACGACAGCCGGAGAGTTCTCAACAAGAGTCCGGTAGCGCCGCTCGCTGGCCCGAACCTCTGCCTCTTTGTGGTATCGCTGCGTGATGTCCTCGACGTGGGTGACCGCGTAGCGAAGCTCGAGGTCTGGATCCCTGACTGCTGCGCTGTGGATCCGGACCCAGATGATCGACCCGTCGGGACGTTGGTAGCGGCACTCGACGCTCATGAGGTCAGCCTCGCCGAGCGCAAGCAACCGCCCCCTGACCGCCACCGACTCGCGGTCATCAGGGTGGACGAGCTCGGTGACTGCCATATCGACCAGCTCACGCTCCTGGCGGCCCGCCAGGTCGCAATATGCACGGTTCACCTGCAGGTGGCGGCCGTCGGCGAGGTGGAGGGCCATCCCGAGAGGCGCGTGGCTGAACGCCAGACCGAAGCGCTGCTCGGCCTCGCTCCGAGCCATCGCCTGGGAGATGATCCCGGCAAGAGCGTTGAGCACAGAAAGGTGATCGTCTGACCACATTCGCTCATTTGCCACCGAATCGAGGCCCAGGAAGCCGATCAACCTGAAACCGTCGGCAACCGGCACCACAAGACTCGAGCGGGTCCCGTCCGGCTCTAACGCACGGCGCTCGCGCCCAAGCTCGCTTCGTTCATCGACATCGAGGAGGAATATCGGCTCGAGGCTGCGAAGGGTCTCGAGCCACAAGGGCAGCTCGCTGTCCGGAACGCTGTGGACCTCACGGGCCGAGGAGGCCACCTCAGGGGCGAGCCATAGCCCCCGCAGCGCGAAATCATGGCTGTCACCTGGCCTGATGTACAAGAACACCCTGTCTGCGTGGGTGAAGTTGCCCACTTCGGAAAGGGCGTCGTCGATGCATTCGTCGAGCTGGTGAGAAGGCCGATGGATGAAGCCCGCCGCTACTCGCACCATCAGGTCTTCGAGTGCCAACCGGTGGCGCAAGGCGTTGATACGACCGCGGCCCTCACCTGGGGGTTGGGGAGGGAACGTCGTCGGCGTCACATGCGCGTCAGGTTTCGGCGGCCGACCCGAGCCCGCTTCTTGACCCGTGGTCGCGTCGGCCACATCTTCCTCCCATTGATTCCCCACCAAAGGGTAGCCCTTCCCCCTCGGATGCGGACGTGTAGGTAGTGTCGGCCCATGATGTCCGCACCCGGGGCCCGGGCTGCCGGCCAAGGGTCAATCGAGCTGAGCAGCGGATGGCGCGCAGCGGTCGCAGACGAGACCTTGCGACGCAGCTACCCCTCCGACGCGTTCGACGACTCTGTGTGGCCGCGGATCAAGGTCCCCGGCCACTGGCGCACCCAGCAGGGTTTCGAGGACACCGACGGCCCAGTCCTGTACAGGAAACACTTCGAGAAGCAACCACTACCGGGCACGAGAAGCTGGCTCGTGATAGACGGGGTCATGTACACGAGCGACGTCTGGCTGGACGGCGTCTACCTCGGCGATACCGAGGGCTGGTTCTTCCCACACTGCTTTGAGATCACCGATCTGCTGGTGAACCGCTCCGAGCACCTGTTGGCCATGGAGGTGGCGAGCACACCACCGTCTGATCGGGCTCACAAGCACAACCTCACGGGTATCTTCGAGCACTGGGATGCAATCGATCAGTCATGGAACCCCGGCGGCATCTGGTGCACGCCGCTCGTGCAGAGCAGCGGGCCGGTGCGCATCAAGCACTTCCGGGCGCTCTGCCGGGCCGCTGACACTGATTCGGCCACCATCGCTCTCCGCGCCGTCCTGGACGCGGCCGAAGCCACGAGCATCACCTTCGAGACGTCACTGATCCCCCTCGAGCATCGTCATCGGAGCCCGAGCGCCCATGGTGACCTGATCCCCCAGCGGCAACGCCAGCAGCACCGTCGTTACGAACACGAGCTCGCCAACCGCGAGCTCACAGGGCCTGGTGCAGCGGGCGCGGAGACATCCGAGCACGCTCCGCCGGGAGAGGCGCCGGTGCAACGCATCACCCATTCGCTGGCGGCTGGCGAGAACCGCGTCGAGTGGACCTACACCGAACCCCGGCCACGGCTGTGGTGGCCCTGGTCGCTTGGGGACCAACCCCTCTACGAGCTGTGTTGCCGGGTCCGCCTGGGTGACGGCTCGGTGAGCGACGAGCGAACGCGCCGGCTAGGGCTCAGGTCGATCACCGCCCACAACTTCGTGTTCGAGGTCAACGGGCAGCGGATCTTCCTCAAGGGATCAAACCACGCTCCCACGCGGCTGGCGCTGGCCGATGCCACCGCGGAAGAGGTGACCAGGGACCTCGATCTGGCCCGCGGAGCGAACCTGGACTTCCTGCGCGTGCATGCTCACATCGCCCGACCCGAGCTGTATGACGAGGCCGACCGAACCGGCATGTTGGTCTGGCAGGACATGCCGCTGCAATGGGGCTACGCCCGGTCGGTCCGCAAGCAGGCCCGGCGCCAGGCCCGAGAGGCCGTCGACCTCCTGGCCCACCACCCGAGCATCTTCACGTGGTGCGCCCACAACGAGCCCCTCGCGATCGACGTCACCCCAGATGCCCTCGCTGACCCTGCAAGCAGAGCGAAGCTCACCCGGCGAGCAGCCGCCCTGATGATGCTGCCCACCTGGAACAAGACGATCCTTGACCGCTCCATCAAGCGAGTCCTGGAGAAGTGCGACGGTTCTCGGCCTGTTGTGGCCCACTCCGGTGTGCTTCCCCACCCACCCCAGCTTGAGGGCACCGACACCCACACCTACTTCGGCTGGTACCACGGTGCCTTCCGTCAGTTCCCCAACTTCCTCGCTGCCTGGCCGCGCACGGCTCGGTTCGTCAGCGAGTTCGGAGCCCAAGCGGCCCCACTGGATGCACCATGGCTCGACACGTTGCATTGGCCTGACCTCGACTGGAACGGTGCCCTCCACAAGCACGCCCTGCAGAAGACGTTCTTTGACCGTTACGTTCCGCCCGCGCGGTTCGAGACCTACGCGGCGTGGGCCGAGGCCACCCAGCGCTACCAGGCCGACCTCATCAAGTGCCACGTCGAGTCGTTGAGGAAGATCGCATACGAGCCCTGCGGAGGCTTCGCTCAGTTCTGCCTGGCCGATTGCCAGCCCGCCGTCACCTGGTCCGTTCTCGACCAGGCACGCCAGCCGAAGCTGGCCTATGCAACGTTGCGAGACTCGTGCGCTCCACTGATCATCGTCGCCGATTGGATGCCTGAGACGCTCTTGACGGGTCAGATGGTCGCCCTCGACGTGCACGTCGTGAACGGCGAGCGCACCAGGCTGGACGACCTCGTCGCAGACATAGTGCTCCACTGCGAGCAGCCTGGCACCACCGGCAGGTCCCAGGCGCCCGGATCGGAACCCCCGACCGCCACGAGCTCGGCAGCACCCGGACGACAAGGTGAAGGTTCCCGATGGAGGTTCGCTGGCGGTGCGCCCGCTGACACCGTGACTCGGGTAGGAACGGTCAGCTTCGTCACTCCGGACCATCCCGCGCGACTGATCCTCGACCTCGAGCTGTCCGGCGACGGCCGGCTGGCACGCAACCGCTATGAGACACAAGTTCGTCCGAGCTGACCTCTGACAACCCAACCCCGGGTTCGCCTCGCCCCAGGCAGCACAACTAGCGTCCTTGCGGGCCGGGACAGCTCTCTCCCGGCCCGCAGACAACGCGGATGCCGGGAGGTCGCCAGTGACCGCTACTCAGGAAGCCTCTCACCAGGCCTCCAAGACGCCCACAACCGAATCCCCGAACGGGCGCCTTGGCGGGGCCAGCCCCGTCAAGGGGGTGACTCCCAACATCGAGGTAGCCCCGGTTCAGAGGCGCCCTCGCAACCCGGCACCGTGGCCACTTGACCTGTACCAGTCCGCTGTGGGCAAGAAGTGGGTCATGGCCCTGTCGGGCGTGGGACTCATGGGGTTCGTGTTCGCCCACATGGTGGGCAACCTCAAGATGTTCATCCCCGATGACGGCAAGGAGTTCGACGACTACAGCGAGAGCCTGCGCACCCTGCTCTACCCGATCCTGCCGAACACCACCTTCCTCTGGATCATGCGCATCGGGTTGATCTGCCTGTTCGCCATCCACCTCCATTCCGCGTACAGCCTCACGATCTTGAACCGTCGCGCGCGGCCCCAGCAGTACTCACAGCGCGACTACATCGCCGCCAGCTGGGCCGCAAGGACCATGCGCTTCAGCGGCATCCTTGTGATCGCCTACCTGTTCATCCACCTAGCGAACCTGACTTGGGGAGTCCAGGCGCTCGACGATCATCGCTTCGTAGACGGCAGGGCGTTCCACAACACCGTCACCAGCCTCAGCCAGCCATGGCTCGCCGCCATCTACATCATCCGCAACCTTGCTCTGGCCGTGCACCTGTTCCATGGCGCGTGGTCGCTGTTCCAGAGCCTCGGTGTCAACAACCCCCGACTCAACCCTTGGCGCAAGGGTTTCGCCTACGGGTTCACCGCCATCGTCTGTGGATTCAACATCTCCTTTCCGATCCTCATACTGGCGGGCGTGGTCACCCAGGTGCCGCGATGAGCATCCAGCTGGAATCGGGTGCTCCTGGTGGGCCCATCCAGGATTCATGGGACACGTACCGGTTCGACACGGCACTGGTCAACCCCAACAACAAGCGCAGGTTCGAGTTGCTCGTCGTGGGGACTGGCCTCGCCGGAGCGGCAGCCGCCGCCTCCTTGGCCCAGCTCGGCTATCAAGTCAAGGCGTTCACCTTCCACGATTCGCCGCGCCGAGCACATTCAATCGCAGCCCAGGGCGGCATCAACGCCGCCAAGAACTACAAGAACGACGGTGACTCGGTCTACCGGTTGTTCTATGACACGGTCAAAGGCGGCGACTTCAGGGCACGTGAGCGCAACGTCTACCGGCTCGCGCAAGTCAGCGTGAACATCATCGACCAGTGCGTGGCCCAAGGTGTGCCGTTCGCACGCGAGTACGGCGGCTTGCTTGACAACCGTTCCTTCGGCGGCGCCCAGGTGTCGCGAACCTTCTACGCACGCGGCCAGACAGGCCAGCAACTGCTGCTCGGTGCGTACTCGGCTTTGATGGAGCAAGTGGCGAAGGGCACCGTCACCTTGTTCCCGAAAGCCGAGATGCTCGACGTGGTCACCAAGGACGGGCGCGCTTGCGGAATCATCACCCGCAACCTGCAGACCGGTTCGATCGAATCACATTCGGGGCACGCCGTCCTGCTCTGCACGGGTGGCTACAGCAACGTCTTCTACCTTTCCACCAATGCGATGAACTGCAACGTGACCGCGGCGTGGCGAGCGCATCGCAAAGGTGCCGCGTTTGCCAACCCGTGCTTCACGCAGATCCACCCGACCTGCATACCTGCAAGCGACGAGTTCCAGTCGAAGCTCACCCTCATGTCCGAGTCGCTGCGCAACGATGGGCGGATCTGGGTTCCCCGGGACCCCGACGACAAGCGTCCCGCTCGCCAGGTTCCCGAACCTGAACGTGACTACTTCCTCGAGCGGCGCTACCCAGCCTTCGGAAACCTCGTACCCCGCGACATCGCTTCGCGCGCGGCCAAGCGTGAAGTCGACTCCGGCCATGGTGTGGGGCAACTCGGCAATGGCGTCTACCTCGACTTCTCTGAAGCCATAGGGCGCCTCGGTGAGGCAGTGGTGCGCGAGCGCTATGGGAACCTGTTCGAGATGTATGAGCGCATCACCGACGAGAGCCCCTACCAGACTCCGATGCGGATCTACCCCGCTCCGCACTACGCGATGGGCGGGCTCTGGGTCGACTACTCCCTCATGACCACGGTGCCTGGCCTCTACGCGCTGGGCGAGGCCAACTTCTCTGACCACGGCGCCAACCGTCTCGGTGCCTCAGCGCTGATGCAGGGGCTCGCTGACGGCTACTTCGTGATCCCTTACACCGTGGGGAGCTACCTGAGCACTCTGCTTGGACAGGCCGCCGTGCCCACCACCGATCCGGTCTTCGCTGAAGCCCGGGCATCGGTCACCAGCGAGGTCGACCGGTGGCTGTCGACCAAGGGAACACACTCGGTTGACCACTACCACCGTGAGCTGGGCAAGATCATGTGGGAGAACTGCGGCATGGCCCGAAACCGGGTCGGGCTCGAGAAGGCCATCACCGAGCTTCCCCAGCTCCGCGAGGACTTCCGGAACAACGTCCGCGTCCTGGGTCAGAACGAATCGGTCAACCAGTCCCTCGAGAAGGTGGCTCGCGTCGACGACTTCTTCGAGTTGGGAGAGCTCATGTGCCGTGACGCCTTGCATCGGGAAGAGAGCTGTGGGGGCCACTTCCGCGAGGAGCACCAGACCGATGAGGGCGAAGCCAAGCGTGACGACGAGCACTTCGCATACGTGGGCGCGTGGGAGTGGAGCGGCCACGGCGAACCGCAGGTGCTCCACCAGGAGCCACTCGAGTTCGACTACGTCAAGTTGACCCAGAGGTCATACAAATGAGGTCCCGCAAGTGAACGTGACTGTGAGGGTGTGGCGGCAGGAAGATGCCGGTTCAGCTGGGCGCTTCGAAACCCACCAGCTGGACGACATCTCAGCTGACATGTCCTTCCTGGAGATGCTCGACGTGCTCAACGAGCGACTCATCGAGGCCGGCCGTGAACCAGTCGCCTTCGACAGCGACTGCCGCGAGGGCATATGCGGCACCTGTGGGCTCATGATCAACGGCCAGGCCCACGGGCCGGCCGAGGCGACAGCCACATGCCAGCTCCACATGCGCAAGTTCAGCGAGGGTGACACGATCACCATCGAGCCCTGGCGGGCAGCAGCGTTCCCGATAATGCGCGACCTGATCGTGGACCGCTCGCCTCTGGACGCTGTGATCGAAGCCGGGGGATTCATCTCTGCTGACACTGGCGGGGCCCCGGATGCCAACCTGATCCCGGTGCCCAAGACGGTGTCCGATGCCGCGATGGACGCCGCCGCATGCATCGGGTGCGGGGCATGCGTCGCGGCCTGCCCGAACAGCGCTGGCCAGCTGTTCACGTCGGCCAAGCTGGCACACCTGAACCTGGTGCCCCAGGGCCAGGCTCAACGCTGGGAGCGCACCATCGACATGGTCGAGACCATGGAGGCCTTCTTCGGTTCGTGCACGAACTACGGCGAGTGCGAGAAGGCCTGCCCCAAGGGGATCTCGATCGATTTCATCGCCTACATGAACCGCGACTTCGTCAAAGCCAAGATGAAGAACCGCAAGCTCATCGGCCAGAAGTTCCCCTGAGCGGCAGTCTCAAGCCGGGGCGCCGAGCCGCTCACCTCCCGGGCCCGAGCTAGCCACGCGATCCGCAACAGGCTCTCGCGCCGGGTTCAGCGGTCCTCGACGCTCTCGACAGCCTTGTCCTGCGGCTCTGAGGCGGACACCGCTCTGGCCTTGCGGCGGTGACGCAGCACCTCGATGCCGACGGGGACGAGCGAGAAGATGACGATGACGATCGCCATGATCTCGATCTTGTCGACCATCCACGGGAACTTGGTTCCCAGCGCCCAGCCAAGCACAGTGAACCCGCAGGCCCATGCGGTGCCACCCATCACGTTGTAGGTGACGAATCGCCGGTAGTCCATTCTGGAAGCGCCGGCGACGATGGGCGCGAAGGTCCTTACGATCGGCACGAAGCGGGCGAGCACGATGGCCTTGTTGCCGTAGTGCTCGAAGAACTCCTCGGCCTTGTCGATGTAGTCCTGCTTGAAGAAACGGGAGTTGGGGCGCTTGAACAACGACGGTCCGGTCTTCTTGCCGAACACGTAGCCCACCTGATCGCCGGCGACCGCCGCGATCGCGCAACCCACGGCGATGATTGCGATGTTCGGGAGGTCACCCCGAACCGAGAACAGCCCCGCAGCGAAGAGGAGCGAGTCACCCGGCAGGAAGAAACCGAAGAAGAGCCCGGACTCGGCGAAGATGATCGCGAAGAGGCCGATGGTCCCGAAGGTCCCCAGCAACTTCTCCGGATCGATCCCGAGCGCCGCCAGCACGAGGTGATCACGCATCGGAACAGACTACTTTCTGTCATGCGCTGAGACGAAGACGAGCTGAACCTCAGTGCTGGGGCTGGGAGAACTCGATCCAGCCGACACCCCTGACCCCCTCGGCCGTGACGAAATGGCCCATCCCCCTCGGGAAGCGCGAGACCCGGTCATCGGGTGCGACCAGCAGCACGGGAGCCCACGCCGTGGGAGTGAAGGTGATCTCGGTACCGTGGATGTGTAGCTGGGCACTGGTGGGAATGCCCTCAGGATCGACAACCTCGTCAACGGTGAAGTCGGTGTAGACCTCGAGGTCTCCGCCTGCGGGCTGGCGGTACCCGAAGCCCTGGTGAGCAGGTTTCGTGGTCACCGCGTGCCAGTGAGATCCGTCCTCTAGATGAAAGGCTGTCCAGCACCATCCAGTCGCCCACCAATCGCGGAACCCCCATGAGTGGTCGCGCTGACCGACCCCGTCGAAGGCAACCGTGCTGCGCTTCTTCTTGCCGTACATGACCTGACCGCGGACACGGCAGGGGATCTCGTACCGAGTGAGGAACTGCGGGTACGCGAACGGCATCCCTGAGGTCTCCCATTCGAGATCTATCCCGAAGGGGACGAGGTCTCCCTTGGCACCGTGGTACATCTGCGCTGGCTGATCGGCGACGATGGCGAAGGACTCGAGGCCCAAGCTCCACCGTTCAAGAGGCTCGTCGCAGATGTGCTCGGCTGCAAGCCCATCATGACGCAGCTCCAGGGAGGGCAGGGGTGATGGGAGTGGCACCTCGTGGTCGATGACGGTGATGAGGGGCCGATCAACCCCGACGAGGCAGGCCCAGTACCAGACCGTGTCGAGGTTGGGGTACAAGCCGATCCGTACGTATCCACCTACGGTGGCGTCCTCGTTGACGAAGTCGAAGTACCACGACTCGTTCCAGAGCTCTTCTTCGCCCCGAGTGTGTGTCTTCTCATCTGCCGGGTCGACACGGAAGTCGGCTGGGTCAACTTGGAGATCGCCTGAGTCGCTCACGCCGACAGCCTCTCACCATTTCAACCGTCGCGAGAAGACGGTGCCGTCACGTCGTCGTCGTCGTCGGCGGCGGCGGCGGCGGCGGCGGCGGCGGCGAGACAGCCGTAGTCGCACCGAAGCCGGGGATCGACCCATTGGGTCCCCGCCGAGAGAGGGTGACGATGGCGAGAGCCTGGTCAAGGGTGATCCCACTGTCGGAACGGAGAATCAGGCCGCCCGTGCCGTCGCTCCACCACACCTCGTCGAGGGCACCGAAGCCATCGGCGGAATAATCGACCGCGACGACGTCGGCTTGGTCAGAAACGACCCTTCCCCTGGCCGCGTCTGCCTGACGGACGAACGCTTCCCGGGTGAGGCCCGTCGATGAGACCGTGATGGCGGCGGCCTTGGCCGAGCGGGACTGGTATCGGCACCGCCCTGCCAGGTCGTCTGCGCGCTGCCACCCCTCCCCCAGCGACGCCGCGACGATCTCCTGGGAGACCCTGCGACACAGCTCATCGGTGGTCAACGAAGCTGAT
>JAHFUU010000288.1 GCA_023264915.1 Microthrixaceae bacterium
CGCGCGCCTCGTTCCAGCTGCCGATACCGGGAGAGGTGCTCGGGGCCTTCCACACGGCCGAGATCCAGTTCGTGTTCGCCACCCCCATCGACGGGGCCGATCCGACCCAGCGTCAGCTCGCGTCGGAGGTGTCCGCTCGCTGGGTGCAGTTCGCCAAGACCGGATCACCCAACGGCGGGCTCCTGGCACAGCAGTGGCCCCCGTACGCGGGCGGTGCCGACTCGGTGCACCTGATCCTGGACGACCCCATCTCCACGGGCACGAACCTGGACCGCGACGTGTGCAACTTCTGGGACTCGCTCGAGTACAGCTGGGCGCGCAAGTAGGTGACACCGAGGTGCCCAGGCACCTTCCGCCACCGCCAGATCGTCACCCGTCGCCCCTTCGGGGCGTTGCCGGCGCTCGCACCTGGTTCCGTGGGAGCCGGCTCGCCGTTTGGCGTCGGTCGGACCTGATGGGATGACATGCACCGCGGCGGCTGCGGCGACGTCACGTCTTCGTGAGCTTGCACACGAAGAAGCCCTCGTGGTGCTCAGAGGGAACGATCCGAACGGCCTCGGCCAGTCGCTGATCGAACCGGTGACCCTCCCAGGATCTGAGGGCCGGCCGGCGGCCGACGATGTCCACCTCGATCGGCAACACATCGACATCCCGGCGATGGCGCAAGAGGTGATCGACGGGATGCTCGTTCTCCTCGGGACCGAAGGTGCATGTCGAGTAGACGAGCACCCCCCCTGGACGGAGCAGCTTGAAGGAGGCGACCAGGATCCGCTGCTGCAACCGGCGGTACTTGTTGACACGCGGCAGCGACCAGTAGCGGAGCGCTCCGGGGTGGCTGAGATCGAGCATCCCCTCGCCCGAGCATTGGGCGTCGACCAGGATCGAGTCGAAGGAGGCTTCGATGTTCTTGTCGATGTACTGGCCGGGGTGCTGGGTCAGGTGCGTGTACCGGACGCCATAGGTCTGCATCATCGTCACGAGCTTGCGGGCCCTCGGGGCGATCGGGTCGTTCAGCCAGAGATCTATCCCGTTGCCAGTCGCCGCCGCGATGTGCGCCGCCTTCCCCCCCGGGGCTGCCGCCACATCCAGCACTGCTTGGCCAGGTTGCGGCGAGAGGGCGAGCGGGGGCAGCAGGCTCGACGCCTTCTGCAGGTACAGCCCACCGGTCCTGAACTCCTCAGATGCGACCACTGTTGCCTTGTCACTCAGCAGGTGGTGGGCGTCGGGGCACCAAGGGACGGGATCGAGCCTGCAACCCGCGTCCCGAAGCCTGGCAAGGGTCTGTGCCGGTTCGGCGCGCAACCTGTTGAACCGGACCGAGGACTTCGGCTCACCGCTGACGAGCTCCTCGGCTTCGCGCTGGGTGACCTCGAAGATCCGGGCGGCCCGTTCGAGGAAGGCCCTACGGGTGGCAGCCCTGGCGCCGGATGAAGGCCTTCGCATGCAAACCGATCAGCTGGTCGACCCTGCCTGGTCCTTCCAGATCCTGGTGAGGAACGGCGTGGTGTACCAGCCTGCATAGGCCGGGATGTCGGTGTCGGGGAACTTGGTGTTGCGGACACCGTGAACGTTGTTGCGGTAGACCACCGCCCCGACATTGTGAACCAGGAAGATCTTGTCCAGATCGATCGCGAGCTCTTTCTGGACCTTGTTGTAGGCCTCTTTCTGCTTGGCCGGGTCGTCAGTCGTGCGCGCCTCGTCCATCGCCGCCTTGATCCTGGGATTCGCGTTGCGCGTGTAGTTGAGCGAGATCCCGTCCTGGGGATCGGTGGCAAGGAAGATGTAGCCGCGCTCGAGGGTTGGAGCCGACCAGAGCACGAAGCCACTCGCCTGGTAGTCACCACCGAGCACTCGGTTGATCAGCGCGGCCTGCTCGATCTGTTGCAGCTCGACCTCGACGCCGAACTCCTTGGCGCGCTGCTGCAAGGCTTGGGCTATCTCGCTGTAGACGGGATCGGGTGGGATGAGGGCTGTGAACTTCAGCTCCTCGCCGGGATGCTTGGTCTTGTACTCCTCGACCAGCCGGCGAGCCTCGACCGGGTCGTACTTGGGGTACCCGGCCTCTTGTGGCGTGATGTAGTTGGGGGACGTCTCGGCGAACGGGCCCCATGCGCCGGGAAAGGCGCTCCTGTAGGAGGTCTCGGACAGCTCGCGCTGGTCAAGGCCCGCAGCCAGGGCCTGGCGCGCGATGGGATCGTTGAACGGCGGCTTGGAGGTGTTCAGGGCGATGATGGTCTCGTCGGTCTCACCGTTCACGTCGGTGTACATCTGGTAGTCGCCCTTCTTGGCGCCATCTTGGTACTTCAACAACGCGTCGGGCGTTGCGATCTCCATCGCGTCGACCGAGCCGGAGTCGAGCGCCTGGCCACGACCTTGGATGTCAGCGAGCACCCGGAACTCGATCGACTCGAGGTAGGGCATCTGGTTGGCCTGCCAGTAGGTGGCGTTCCTGCGGACCTTCAAGGTGTTGTCACGGTTCCAGGACTGGAAGATGAACGGACCGGTCCCGATCGGATGGGCCTGGCCACCTTCGGGGTCGTTGAGCTGTTCTGGTGCAGCCATGTAGCCCGCCTGCGTGGCGAGGCCGAGCGGGAACGTCGACCACGGTGTGTTCATTTCGACGGTGAGCGTGAGTGGGTCGGTGACGATCAGGCTCTTGACCGGCGCGAAGGCGGGCTTGGTGAGACCCTGGTCCCGGCCCGTCTGAAGGTTGAGCCGAACTGCTTCGGCGTCAAGCTTCTGTGCGTTGTGGAAGCTGATGCCGGGGCGGAGCTTGATGGTCCACTGGGTGAAGTCCGCGTTGTGGTCGAAGCGCTCTGCGAGGTACGGCTTGCCGTTGCCTTGGGGATCGATCGCCGCCAGCGGATCGAAGACCGTTCCACCGACTATGTATGCCGAGCTCGCCCACTGGCCCTTGTACGGGTTCCAACCACTCGTCTCGGCGGCAAGCCCGAAGCTGAGCTGACCACCCGGCCGAGGTGTGCCCGCCGAGTACTCCTTGTCGAGGCTGGGCTGGAACGTCGACCCGACAGTTGCACCGTCGCCGCCACCCGTGTCCTTGTTGCACGAGGCTGTGACCGCGACCAGCGCCACCGCGGCAACCATGCCCAGCGTTGCCGTCCATCTCGATCGACGCCTGCCGTCTGTATCGACGTTCACCATGATCCCCCTCGTTCGCTCTCGGGGCGGGAGGCTATCCCAGCGCACGGCCTTCCGCCCCCGTTCGGGCTCCAACATAGGCAATCTCAGGGGTCTGGTGGGGTCAGCCCCGCTCGATCGCCAGTGCGCACAGGTGCACCACCGCAAGGGCCACCGCCACGGCGAACAAGCAGGGCGCGATCGCGTCGGTGCCTGCCCGGCCAGCCATGACCCCGATCATTGCGGGCACGGTCGACAGGCCGATGCTGGCGCCGGCTAGCTGCCATCCGATCACCGCCTGGGTGCCGGAGGCCCCGAGGCGCTCCGGGGTCAGGGCCACGAGCATCGGGAAGATGCCTGCGAGGCTCAAGCCGACAAGGACCAGCAGGTATGGCTGGAACTGCGGTACCGCCGCCCCGACCTGCCACAGTGCCAGCGTGCCTGCGACGGCTGTCGAGATTGCCACCGCCAGGACCCGACGGGGCGTGACCCTGTCCCCGACGAAACCGATCGCCAGGCGACCGAACGTGATGGCTACGAAGAACCCGCCGATTGCCACGCCGGCGACTGTGGCGTCCACCCCCCGACCGGTGAGCAGGGTGAAGCCCCACGCCCCGATTCCAGCCTCGACCCCGACATAGAGGAAGAACGAGGCGATGCTGAGCGCCAGCAGGGCCCTGCCCCGCCCAGACGAGCCATGCGGTCGGGATGGGAGCTCCTCTGGCCCACCTTCGACGCCGGATGGTTCGACCCCTCGGGTGTCGCTCGCGGGTGGCACCAGGGACTCGTCGGTGAGTGGTATGTCGATGTCGGACAGGTCCAGCGCAAGGTGGCGGTGACCCGGGCCTTGTGACTCAGGCCGGATGAACCTGTGCCGGCTCGCCACGAACAGGACGACCAGGGTCGCCTCGTACACGGCGAGGCCTCCGAGGGCGTAGCGCCACGAGATGCCAGCGTCCCTGAGCCGCGTCACCACGAGCGGCGCGAGCGAGGCACCCACCCCGAATCCCGCATGCATGAACGGCAGCACTCTCCTGTGGTGGACGCTGACGTAGCCGTTGAGCCCCGTGTCGATCCCGCCGGCCGCTGCCCCTACCAGCAGGTAACCCGCAACGACGGCACCGAATGCGGCCGCGGAGGCGAACACGATGGCACCCGCCGAGCCGATCGCGGCAGCGCCGGCGACCACCACCACGGTCCCGTAGCGCCGCGCTATCCGTCCATGCCCGAAGGCCACCGCAAGGTAGCCAAACGTCGCCGCGTACAGGATCACACCCAACCGGTCCAGAGGTATCCCCAGGTCGGCGCTCACCGAAGGCCACAGGACCCCGATTGACCCTTCCGGCAGACCCAACGCTGCCGCCGCGACCATGGCGACAGCCACAATCCCGCGATCGACTGGCCTACGGCCCGCCTGCGCGCTGGCGTGACGGTCGTTAGAGTCCGTGCTGTCGATCTGGCCATCCATTCGGGGCCATCCGGGAACATCCTTCCGGGCATGATCCGATCGGGACGTCCGGACCGGCAGGATC
>JAHFUU010000289.1 GCA_023264915.1 Microthrixaceae bacterium
CTACCTTCACGGACCTGCCCTCGGGATGCCTGGCGCGGTGAGCGGGTCAGACACCGGGGTCGGGTTCCGCAACGGCGCTGACCGCCTCGAGATCCCCGACAGCGCGCCGGCCAGGTTGAACGGGCTGTTCACGATCGAGTTGTGGGCCAAGGACCAGCCCGACAGGGCAGGGTCCGGTGCCGATGACCGAGACGACGGCCACGGCGACTCCCGTCGGGGCCGGGTGCTGGTCGGCAAGGATCGCGAATGGCAGATCCGGGTCACAGGCGACCGGGCCATACGCTTTGACAAGGCCGGCGTGTCGGTGTCGTCCCCGCCAGGTGCATGGGATGACCGCTGGCACCACATCGCGGTCACCTATGACCAGGCGGCACTTGTGATGTATCTGGACGGCCATGCCGTCGCCACCACCACCGCTGCTCTGGCGGTGAGCGAGAGCCGTGCCCCTGTTCTGGCCGGCCGGCGTATCGACAGTGACCTCGACGAGCTCGCGATCTACACCCAGGCGCTGCCCCCCGAACGCATCGGTGCCCGCTGGGCGCTGCGGGCCAGCTACGCGGCCGCCGTCGCCGCACAGGCCACTCATCTGTGGCCACTCGATGACACCGCCGGCCCCCGGGCACGGGACCTGGCGGGCACCCAGCCAGGCACCTACGCGGGGACACCCCTGTTCGGCGCACCAGGCCCCTTCGCTGGGGCAGGGGCCGTCAGCCTGGATGACAGCACCGACTCGGTCGCCGTCCCTGGCGCGTTGTCGGCGCCGTCGAGTGTTGAGCTGTGGTTGCTCGCGCCCGAGGGCCAGGGCGACCAGACGGTGCTCGCTGGGAGCGGCCCTGGCGCTGCGGGCTGGTCGATGCGCTGGCGTCACGGCCGGCTCACCCTCGACGCCCCCCAAGCCAGCGTCGCCTCGGGGTTGCGGCCCGACGGCAGGTGGCACCACATCGCCGTGGTCATCGAGGACAGGAGGGTCACCTTGTTCATCGACGGTGCCAGGGACAGGTCTCGGCACCTTGAGGTACCCGCGACCGACACGCTCACGATCACAGGCGGGACCACCCCTGTCACCGTCGCCTACCTGGCGGTCTATGCGCGGGCACTGAGGGCTGAGGAAGTCGCGGGGCATTGGGCGCTGCGATGAGCACCGCCACCCCGTCCCGGTCCCAGTCCCGGTTCCCGTCCCGGCGGTTGGTGCGCTGGGTCCTGGCAGTGCTTGGCGTGGTGGTCGTGGTCGGGGGGGCTGTGGTCTTCGCGAGGGTGCGCACCGAAGCAAGCCGCCCCCATGACTATGACCCCGGTGACCTCGACGCGCTAGCCGACCTCGTGAACGACAATTTCGGCTACGACAACGACGCCCGCCGCTGCGAGGACAAACCCCTCGTTGCCGAAGTGGACCGTGACCTCAACCGCGTGGTCATAACACGCCCCAACGATTGGGGGCTGAAGGGCCACCTTGATGACATCATGAGGGGTGACTACAGGCGTTTCGTTGTAGGGCGCGAGGATTGGGAGGCCAAGGCAGCGGGGCATCATTTCGAGCCTGGCATGATCGTGTTTGACAAGCCGATCCATACGACAGTCCCCGCGGGCGAAGAGGTGCGGTGCCCGAAACCGAAGTAGGTGCATCGCGTGGCGCCGGTCGACGACCTGTTGTGGATGGGACCCAAACGCCCCCAAGCGCCCAGGCTGCGGGGGCGGCTGCTGGCGCGGGCGATGAGGGCTGGGAAAGTCGCGGGACATTGGGCGCTGCGATGAGCACCGCCACCCAGTCCCCGTCCCGGTCCCAGTCCCGGCGGTGGGTGCGCTGGGTCCTGGCGTTGCTTGGCGTGGCGGTCGTGGTCGGGGGGGCTGTGGCCTTCGCGAGGGTGCGGACCGAAGCGAACCGCCCCCATGGATATGACCCCGGTGACCTCGACGCTCTAGCCGATCTCATCAACGTCGACTACAAGTTGGACAACGACGCCCGCACGTGTGAGCACAAACCCCCAGTTGCCGAAGTCGACCCTGACCTCAACCGCGTCGTCGTTACTCTCCCCAATGAAGGGGCGCTGAAGGTCTACATCGACGAGACCATCAGGGGCGACTTCAGCCGTTTCGGCCACGGGCGCAATGAGATGGAGGCCAAGGCAGCGGGGCACCATTTCGAGCCTGGCATGATCGTGTTCGACAAGCCGATCTACACGACAGTCCCGACAGGCGAATATATCGTTGTATGCCCGAAACCGAAGTAGGTGCATCGCGTGCCGCCGGTCGACGACCTGTTGTGGAGCAGCCGAGCAGGCTCTTTAGTGTTGGTGGATCCCGCGGTGGGGGGTCGCCCACGGCGGGCGCCGTCGCCCCGTGCGGCCGCGGGGACGTCGTCAACCGGTGAACGACGGCTGTGCGAGGACCGGTGAGGCCGGGTTCGCCCCCGACGTCGGCACGCTTGTAGTGGTCGGTATCGGTACGCTGGTGGTGGCGGTGGGTCCGCTTGGGCAAGTGGCCCAAGCGGCGATGGGGCTGGCCGGTCGGGCCATCAGCACGTCGAGGATCGGTTGGTCCCAAGCTCCGGTCCGTTCGTCGTAGATGCCGAACTCCAGCTTCGAGTCGAAGTCGGGACTGTGTTGCAGCATGAAGTAGGTCCAGCTGATGTGCTCCGCTTCGGCCAACTGCACGACCTGCCGCGTCCAGGCCACCCGCGACGCGGCGTCGGCGCCGGAGATCACCCCGAACTCGCCGAGGAAGAGCGGGACACCGGTGATCCGCGACCAGCACACCGCCAGGTTCATCGTGTCCTGTAGCCATGCCATGTTCTCGGGCGTGGCGGACCACGTGGTGCCGAGCCAGGCCTCTGAACCGGGAACCCACGGCGCACCCTGATGGGTGAGGGTGAGCGGCAGGTAGTTGTGGAAGGTGGCGATGAGGTGATCGTCGCCGGCGGGGAGCTGCAACAGCGGGACGGACATCGGAATCGACAGGAATCCCCCGGGTACAACGATGATCCGCTCGGGGTTGGTCGCCCGGATCTCGGGGATCACGGCCTGCACGATCGGGTTCCACTCCGCTGCCGTCAGCATCGTGCTGAACGGACCGGTCCAGGTCGGCTCGTTCTGGATCTCGAAGTACACCTTTGGAGGAAGGTCCGCGAAGTAGGCCGCGACCTGGCGCCACAGGATGGGGGAACGATCTCCTCTGTGGTCAGGGTCGTTGAGGTTGTCGTTGTTGTTCAGCACGACCGTGAACCCTCGATCGACCAGCACCCCGACCTCCACTCGGATCTGGGTGAGGTATCCGGGATCGACGAGATGAGGCGGGTTGGGGTCTTGCCTGGTGGAGAGGTGCACCGAGTAGCGCACGGACTGGAAACCTGCGCTTCGGGCAGCGTCAGCGGCGCCTTCGATGGTGCCGCTTCCGTCGTCACAACACGGCGAGACGATCTCGACGCCGCGCCCGATCGCGCGGTTGGCGGCCTGTGCCGTCGGCCATGCCGTGGCCTCCGCCGCCCCTGCCCGCGCCGACGTTGAAAGCGGCCCATCGGGCACAACGGCGACGATGAGCACCAGGCTGACGGCCATGAGGAGACGCATCACGAGAATCCTGAAAGCAGGGTGCTATGGGAAGGGACGTTGGCCCGTGGGGTCGGACCGGACCTCAGTATGACGGTTCTAAGGATCTGGACGGGGTTTGCCGGAAGGGGAGGGGCGGTTCGCTCCATGTGGAACCGTCGATCGGGTCGTAGCGGACGGACCGGTAGCGCTGGTGCGCGGACTGGCGTGTGACTCCGAGTGCGTCGGCGATCTCGGCCCAGCTTGCACCCCCAATGGATGGCGCGTGCGATGAACAGCTCGAGGTCTCGTTCGACGTGGTTTGACGACACCGACTTGGCTACGGGCGCCGAGCAGAGCATTGTGCTTGTAGCGTTCGCGCCGTCCCATCGCGTCAGGGGGCCCGGTGTGCTGCTCCCTGGCATCTTCGAGCTTGCCTCGGCCAGAACTTGACTCGCGCTTCACGTTCACGTGATTCGACCTTTGAGGATTCCTAGCACGTTGCCGGACCTCAACTCACCCCGAGCCTTGAAATCCCAGTGGTGATCGCAGAGATATCGAGGCAAGTGCGTAGAATCAGTACGTGATCGAGAGAGCGCGCCATATCCAACGGTGCCGCCGATTGCTTGCCACGGTGCCTTGTGTGGCCGTCGTCGGGGCGAGGCAGGTCGGCAAGACCACGCTCGCGGGCCAGATCGCGGACTCCTGGGCGGGGCCTGTCGAGCGGTTCGATCTGGAGCTACCGAGCGATCTTGCGCGTCTCGCTGAACCCGAGCTGGCGCTGCAGGGTCTCGATGGCCTGGTGCTGCTCGACGAGGTCCAGCGGAGACCGGACCTCTTCCCTGTGCTTCGGTCCCTGATCGACCGGCACCCCGATCGGCGGTTCCTCGTCCTCGGGAGCGCAGCGCCGGAACTGCTCCGGCAGTCCTCGGAGACCTTGGCGGGTCGCATCGCGTTCCACGACCTGACGCCCTTCACGATCGACGAGACGGGATCCCGCAGCCAGGACGCTCTCTGGGTGCGTGGTGGGTTTCCGCGTTCGTTCACGGCGCAAGACGACTCGGCGAGCTTCCGGTGGCGGCTCGACTTCGTCCGCACCTTCGTCGAGCGAGACCTGCCCATGCTCGGCAGC